>CALCCV010000361.1 GCA_937900305.1 uncultured Pseudobdellovibrionaceae bacterium
CTTCCAAACCCATCATGCCACTTGCACCTTTGAGGGTGTGAAAGACTCTAAATATGGAATCGTAGTTTGCCCGAAAATCACTGCCACCCTCGAGCGCCAGTAAATTTTTTTCGGTGCTTTCCAAAAGTTCCAAAGATTCAACTTTGAACTCGCTCAACTCCCCGTCATGCTGGCCCACAAGATTCCTTTCACTTACATTCTTAGCCGGACGATGTTGTATCGGATTGTAATTAACAAACATGAGGTTTGAAAATGAGTTCAAAAAAAATAGTTCATTCAATTGTCAAGAAGCGGTCAAAGACTATCTATGAGTTTTTTTTAACTTACTTTTCAAGCAAAATAACCGTTCTACGTGTTATCATTATCCAACCGACAAAGAAAAAGAGAAGCGAGACAACCTATGAAAACAATTGAAAAGCCAAGACGAAATTTACTTATAGTCGATGATGAACCTGAGCTCCTAGAAATTCTCGGAACAATGGTTGAGATGCAGGGGTACAGTTACGAGACCGCGACCGATGGCCAAGAGGCCCTGGCCAAAATCCGCTCTTTTGACTTCCACGCCATCATGTCGGATATCAGTATGCCCAACTTGGACGGAGTCGAACTCTTGCGATTCGTACAGGCCAAGAACCTTGTCATACCTTTGATTTTTGTAACGGCTTTCGACTCAAGCGAGCAGGTCCAAGAAGCCCTCCGATTGGGAGCATTTGACTTCGTAACTAAACCATTTCGCACTGAGGACCTCAATCGAGTCACGGCGCGGGCCATTGACTTTGGCAAAAGAAGTTTGAAGATTCAGTCCCAGGTCCTCGAGGCCATGGGCACACTATCTAGCGCGAAAGAGGTGTTACGAGAATCAAAAATGTTGGGACTGCTGCGCGCTCAGAATCGACTGAAGAAAGTGGCCTGATTCGATTCATATCTTGGATCGTAAAGCTTCAAGCAATTTTTCATCAATTTCTTTGAGCTGAAACGGCTTCGGCATTAAGCCTATGGCTCCATGTTCCACGGCTTCCCGAGCATTGATGTCCGAGAAACTCGAAATTAACAATACCGGTGGAGGTTCTTTTAGCTCTTCTCGAATTCGCTTTAGCAAAAACAATCCATCGCCGTTGGGCATGCGAATATCGCTAATGACAAAATCCACTCGCTGCTTCAGCAATATCTCTAAAGCTTCTTCACCACTCCCGGCCGTCAGCACCCAGCAATCCAACATCTCAAAATGCTCTTCTAGAATTTCTATAATTTCATCCTCATCATCAACAACGAGAACGATCTTTCCCAAAAACTCTTTCATGAGGCTCCTCTTAGCGGATTTTGAAATTTCGGAAACTCAGCAAAAAAACAGGTGTTCTTTTCGGTATCATCATACTCCAAACGTCCACCGTGACTGGCCACTAGACCGAGGGATACACTCAAGCCAAGTCCTGTTCCTTTACCGGGGCCCTTCGTAGTGAAAAATGGTTGCATGATTTTATTTCTAATCGCCAATGGAATACCCAGTCCACTGTCTTTCACCCGAAACTGCAGGAGTCCGCCCAAATCTACACAAGAAAGTTCAACCCATTTTTTAGAACTCTTGTTGATGGCGTCTGCGGCATTGTTCAAAAGGTTTAATAAGACCTGTGACACCTGGACCGCGCGACACTCCATACACAACTCAACGTCAAACGGGGCGATGGTCAGGGCAATGCCTTCGTTGCGAAATCTGACGCGACAAAGTTCAAGTGTGTCCTGAACAATTTGATGAACATTGTTACACAGAAATTCGTCAGCGTCAGCGTCGCGCGAAAATTCTCGCAGCCCTTTAATGACTTTCACAATGCGAGTGACCGTCACATCTATTTTATCCAGTCCACGCAGCAATTCTTGTTCTGATATATCTTTACCTTCTGTCATTGACCGCAAGATTTGACTTCGACCGCTGATCATCGCTAGGGGATTGTTAATCTCGTGGGCCACTCCGCCTGCCATTTCGCCCAGAGCGGCCATCTTAGAAGAATAAATGAGAGACTTTTGCTGCCTATGAATTTCGGAAAGGTGTTTAACTCTCATGAGTTCAAAGCCAATCCACTGGGCCATCAACTGAATAAAACGAATTTCATCCGAACTGAACCTCGGAGACTGACCACGACTGAAGCTGAGAAAGCTGAGAATCCCGTAGGGCTCTTCGTCGACGAAAACGGCGGTTCCGATGTAAGTTTCCATCAAATTTATGGGATTGGCACTCTCAAGTGTCTGGGGGCTCAGGACAGAGTCAGATCGGAAGAGCACACGTCTGAACTCCAGTCACGGC
>CALCCV010000362.1 GCA_937900305.1 uncultured Pseudobdellovibrionaceae bacterium
ATTTGGAAGCTTCTTCAATTTTGAGCGAATGTGACTGATGTGCGAATATATCGTTCTATCAAAAATCTCCTCTCCTTGAGCTAGTTGGTGAATCAACTCTTCTCTTGAGACAACTGCCTCCGATCGCTCTATCAGATAAGACAAAATGTCGAACTCTCGCCGATTGAACTCGACTTCTACCTCGTTGATCAGCACCCGTCTTTGATCTTTCAATATTAAAATTGGACCGTAACGAACCTGCTCTTCTCTAATTGTAGGTTCTTTAATCGCCACTCGAATTCTCTCCAAAAGTTCGCGCATGCCAAATGGCTTTCGAACATAGTCGTTAGCGCCTGCGCGCAGACCTTCTATGACAGAGTCTTCGTCGGATCTGGCCGTCAGCATTATTATGGGTATTCGAGAATTTTTTGAACGAAGCTCACTACAAAAGTCAAAGCCCAAGCCATCGGGCAAATTGACATCTAGAAGAATTAAGTCGAAGCTGCAGTTCTGTTCTTGTTGGCGCGCAGTTCTTAGGGACATCTCCCAGATTACACTGTGGCCTCCCACTTCAAGACCAATTTTCAAACTTTTTCCGAGTATAGGGTCATCCTCTACCAGTAGAATCTTTGCCATAAAATCCTTTCAGAAAGATCTCATTTAGAGTAGACCCGAATTGTGTAATGAAGATGTATTTTCATATACCACTTTGAGACGACTGCGGACGAACTCATGGCTAAAGCCTCTTTTTGAAATTTAATCGAGCAACGGCTTCAACAATGAATCTGGATCAATCTAAAAAGGTCGAGGCGGCTTTGGAAGTTTTTGGCATTCGGGGGACAGTTTTTTTCTGAGTAAATCGTTTGAGAAGCAGCTTTCCAAGGCTTGCTTCTGAACACGCATTTTATTTTTCATTTGATCGGGTGGCGGCATATCGGAGGGATCCGCTCCTTCCGGAGGTGCAAGCATTTCAACCTTACAGATATTTTTCCATTCTTCACCACACTTTCTAAATTCTTTCGGTGGATTGCCAAATGAAATCGACGAAATTGAAAATGCAGTGACAAGCACTAGGCCGAACCTAAAATTTTTCATATCTATAGCTCCTTTGTTAACTCGTTTAACAATTGTAAAGACAAAATATTGAGAGAGTGTGGACGTCATATTTTGAGAGGTCCATTCAAGGAAACCCTTGCCCTCCACCCATTTCAGGTCCACTTTCCATTGGCGGTCCGCTGGATCCCCCCGCCGGGCCTGCGCCAATCATGTATATAAGTGAGAAATTTACGCTAAAGTTTTTAGGTGCTTCGAAATTTTCAGTTGAGTCCGAACGAAGCCCCATGCCGGCGGACGTGTTCCATTTTCCATACCGATACCCAAGTGAGAGAACTTGAAGTGAGGTCGTCCACATTGAATAGGTGCTTTCCAGGTAGCGATACGAAACATCGAGCTTGCTGCCCAGATTCCATTGTCGGTTAAATCTATATCCGAAACCAGTATTCAAGCTGGTTCTTGCAGTCTCCCTAGACAAAAAATTAATGTCGATAGGTGCGAACGCTGGCGCAGAATCTGGAAACTCTTGGTCACCTTCTGGCGGAGGACCTTGGGGGGGCGGCGATCCCTGAACTGGGAAGCTTTCCATAATTGAGGCTTCAGTTTCTTCTTTATTGTAAAACGTGTAAGAATATTGCCCGTTCAGTTGATAATTCCATGCCGACAAGTTTTTTACCAATCCTCCCCGCATACTTACGGTGGTGATTTTTCCTTGTGTCTTTGAGATCTGAGAGAGAGGCAGTGTTGCTGATAATCCCAAATTGTAATTGAGGCTTCTGAGCGGATCCTCTCCTACGCGATCGTTGTAAATGAGACTGAGATTAGAATCATTAAAGCCCATGGCATTCGAATAGTTTAAATTGAAGGAGTAACGGAGGAGTTGGCTCAATCGGTATGCATAGGAATACCCGACACTCAGCATGTCTTTTGGTGGCGTTATTGTTACGTCACTTTTGTCGTTTACCGGAGTTCCTTCTTTTGGCAGATCTTTGATAAAGGAATGCATATAAGAAGCATTGATAGAGTGCGAAGGAGTGATCATCATGTTGGCGCTAGCCATTATCGACTGAGAATTGCCGCCAAGGCCTCGAGCCGCGCCAGGTCCACCCGTTGGCCCGGCACCACCCATGGGGCTTGCGTCGCTCATTGCAGTTTCTTGTTGAGAGAATGTCGCCATTTGGCCCAGCATACCCGTGTACATTGGAAATGTCAGCTTTGGCCTAAACCCGGTGGGCGGGCCTCTAGGATATCTCTTCTGGACGGATGATAGAGGTGGCGGAATGTCTTTTGGAAAGTCGTTAACGGAATGACTCGAAAAGTTTTTTCTTGATCGATCCCTTTCCACCTTTGCAATCTCTTGCTGGAGTTTTTCGTGATAGGTTTTACTTGTAAATGCCTTTCGTCCATATTTTTTTAAAACGGGCTTTAACCATCGATTTATTTTTTTTGAATTTAAACTTAAAGCCTTTTGGGTTAACTTTTCGCCTTCTTCTGCTGAAATATCTCCACCATACGTCTGGAGGCCAAGAGTTAAAATGACTAAGGCTATCGACACAGATCGGAAGAGCGTCGTGTAGGGAAA
>CALCCV010000363.1 GCA_937900305.1 uncultured Pseudobdellovibrionaceae bacterium
GCGGGTACTTATCAAGTAATATATGGGTCTTTACTTTTTTGCTTTTAGCATCCACGCTGATTACATAAAGCGGATCAGATGAAGAAATGCCAATTCCGCGCCTTTGTCCCACTGTGTAATTTATCACACCATCATGTTTGCCTAATACTGTGCCATCTATGTGTAAAATATCGCCGCCTTCCAGTGCGCCTGGCTTCAGGCGATCTATCACCTGAGTGTATTTACCGGTGGGAACAAAGCATATATCCTGACTGTCGGGTTTTTCAGCTACTGGCAGATTGTAATCAGCGGCAATTTTTCTGATTTCATTCTTACGCATTTCACCAAGCGGGAAGCGTAAATATGCAAGCTGATCTCGCGTGGTGGTGAATAAGAAATAACTTTGATCTTTATTTTTTGGCGCTTCCGTTCATCGACACCGACGTGGCGAGGCTCTTTACCCAAACCTATGCAACTTACATGGGGCTCGGGAGATGGCATTTTGTATTTAACTCCGACTTTAGGTCGGTTGCACTCAAACAAAAATGGGTGCCCGTAACGACTTCGGAAATGATCACTTACAAAAAATCAATCCGAGCCTTTTCAAAGGTCACACTTCGAACTCGCCTGCTGTGTTGGGACGACAGGCGATTCTATCTTGAACAGATATTTTATGTGAATCAGGAAATCTATGCCCATGCTTACGTGGAAGGTTCCATTCGAAGTCCACGGGGTTTTTTAAAACCGACCGAAGTTTTTTTGGATTCTGGAGTGAAAGAAACGAGTCCTGAATTTCCTGATGCCATTCAATTGTGGATAGCTGCCAGGGTCAGCGTTTTCCACAGTTGATCACTGCCAACAATCACAATTGCACTAGATGTCGCATCTTATAGAGATGCGAGTCGAATTCTGGATTTGATTTTCTTGCTGTTGGCTTTTCGAGGAATAACAGGGTTCACTTTTCCATTCCTGCCATCTGACCATTCGCTGTTTTTTTATACTTTCTGAGCGACAATAATTGTCACCAATCTTTTCACATTTGTTCAACGCATGAAGTTGCCAGCTAATTTACATTGGCTCCAAGAGTGAGTCGCCCCGACTACTTGATCACCAAACCGAAGGAGAAAATATATGAAAACGATCGTTGCAATGCTTGTACTTGTTCTGACGACAAATGCCCATGCCTACAGATTCGTGGGCACAGGTTTCAGTGTTTGCAGTCTGGCCTGCAAAGAAAGTGTACAGCAGCAAATTTCTGAATTGGGAGAGGCCATTCAAGCTCAACAAGCTGGAGGTGCAGTCACTCCCGCACTACAAAAGTTGATCGATGACCTTGAAGGTCAGAAGGCTGGTGGAAAAAATTCCGTTAATGAAGAAGACGGTGAGTAATTCTTTTTAATTCAGACGAGACCGGAGGATTTATGGATCTAAAAACGTTAATTTCACTTATATTTCTTTCGGCCTCGTTCTGTTTTATAGTGTTTGCGCCTGCAACACCAGCATTTGGAGCCGAAGGCTTCTCCCTTCAGCTTTCTCCTTCGATCGCTCCGGGAAATGTAAGGACCCGACTTGAAAGTTTTTTACGAGCAGTTGAGCAAAAAGTTCCCCCCTCCATTCGAAACACTCTGGCGTATTCTCTACCCATTGAATTTTTCGCTTTAGATGATGAAGGGTTTGCGCGCATGTTAGAGAAAAAAAATTGCTTAAATGTTAAGTTTGCACAAGTCAACTCTTTGCCAGGTCTTGCAAGGGGCGTGCGCCTTAATCAAGGATTCATCTCAGAGATATTGAACGGCGAGGCCGGATCTCAGCGGATTACTTGTGTCCACTCGACGACCTACAAACTTGCTGAGGCATCTTTGCTTCATGAGATCGCACACCTCTACGATTTTAAAATTGAACTACCTTATAAAGAAAAAATAGATTTTTATACCGATTGCCAATCCTCTCCGGCCGGAAAGCGCGCTCAAGCTATTTGCCAGTCGGGGAAGCATCGGCAAGGATCCTTTTCAGAAGCTCTCTCTTTCTTAAGAGTTGCGGGGTTTTCATCACCAGCTCGAGCTTTGAACCAGAAGGTGACTCGTTCTCCCGATGGTCAAGAGCTACAAAACACTGCTGAGTTTTTTGCAAATAATTTCGAACTCTTCATTCTAGATCCGGAATTCAAATGTCGACGACCGGCATTGTATGCCTACTTTCAATCACAATTAGATTTTACGCCAAGCTTGCCGGCCTGTAATTTTAATGACGAAATCTTTTTATCTGACTACTCACGGTTTAAGCTCCAGGCCGATCGCTTAAATGCTGTGAAGCTAGCCATTGCAGGACCTGGCAAAGAAATTCAAAGTCGCTGGGGGCACGTCTACTTGAAACTTGAGTTTTGCCCTCCCGGAGTGGAGTTAAATCACCCAAAATGTTCCGAGAAAAATTCTCCTTATCATATAGCTATAGATTTCTATGCGGGAGGCGGAGACCATGCGATGAGCTATTGGAAAGGTTTGACCGGGGGGTACACCTCAGAGCTCAGCGTAGCACCGTATTCTAAAATATTTCAAGATATCACTAGATCGGA
>CALCCV010000364.1 GCA_937900305.1 uncultured Pseudobdellovibrionaceae bacterium
CGGCGCGGTGCCTCTCGGGCGCGCTCAAGACGGTTAAGTTTCCCTGTCACGTCGATCACGCAGTGATTGGGTTGATGGATCCGGCCCATGGACCCTATGTTCATAAGAGTTGGTTTTGGAGATCGAAAAAGTCCTCTTACGAAAAGAATAAATCATTTGCCCCGGTTCCCCATGGATTTCAAATGGTCAGACACACTCCGTCGGCGAACTCGAGAGCGTACAAAATTCTGGGTGGAAAACCTTCGACCGAAATTACATTCACGCTTCCCTGTGTGCGGGTCGAGCACGTGCAGGTGGGGCGCGGAAATTTTGTTTCTTACACCGCTTTATTGCCGGTGAACGAAATGGAAACCTTGGTTTTTCAAATGTTGTATTGGGATATCTCTTGGCTGAGTTGGATTAAACCTTTGATCGCTCGTTTCACCGATGTGTTTTTGGGACAGGATTTATTGGCCGTGAGTCGGCAGCAAGAGGGACTCAAGTCGGATCCAAGTTTGATGCTTATCAAAGATGCCGATACCCAAGCTAAGTGGTATTATGCTTTGAAACGCGAATATTTAGAACATCAGCTTCAAGCTCGCGAGTTTGTAAATCCGGTGCATGAATCCGTTTTGTCCTGGCGAAGTTAGATGGGGAGGTTTTTCCCCCTGCTGATTTTTTTGTCGGCCTGGAGTGACGTGCCATTGGCTGGGTTGGCTCCGACTCAGGTCTTTGAGTGGCCCGGTGCTAGGGAGTTTAAGGGTTCTCGGGTCGGTGGACTCTCGGCGCTGTTGTGTGAAGGCGAAGCCGTGTTTGCGCTGTCAGATGATCGTGGAAAATTAGGTCCGCTGCGCATTTATGAATTGAAATGGCTAAATTCAATGCGCTCCGAATTGACTTTGGTGCGGGTGGTAGCGCTCGCGATTTCACCGAAGGTTCATGTTGATTTTGAGGGCCTGGCTCGTGGTGAGAATGGTGAATTTTTAATTTCGACAGAGGGCGATGGCGATCGAAAACCGCGACTTCCTCCAGAGATTTTGCGAGTGAGTTCAGATGGTCAGTTTCTGGGGACTATCGCAGTGCCCAAGCGATTTTTGCCGAATCCCTCCGGTCGCCAGACGAAAGGTGTCTTTAACAACCGCGGGTTTGAAGGGCTGAGTCGGTGGGGCGATCAGTTGGCCGTGAATACGGAGTCATCGCTAAGTGAAAAAAACAACTCAGAAATTCCGTTTGTCTTTTATCGCAAGGCCGGAAGTGTTTGGTCGGTCGAGGGTGAAAAAATTTGGAAACTGCACAGACCTGACGATCCTGGTTCCAGTGGCGAAGTGTTTCGGGGCGTCTCTGAAAATCTTTTGGCATCGGATGCAATTTTGATAGTTGAGCGTGCCGTGAAAGTGGGGGCCGCAGGGTTGAGTTTTCAAATTCAAATTTTTCGCCAACAGCTTTCGTTTAAAGGCGGCGGTGTGGAAGTCTTGAATTGGGATCGAGAATTTGAATTTAAAGGAAAAAAGCAGCCAGTTCGGAATATTGAGGGGTTGTGTTTGTTCGACGAAAAGAAAATTTTGTTGGTTAGTGATAACAATCTCGAGAAAAATACGCCCACTCAGTTCGTAGTTTTAGAGTTCAAACCTTGAGGAGAATGCACGCATGGGTGAATTGAAAGTCACAGATCGCACGGCCAAAGTTTTGTTTGGGCACCCGTGGATATTTTCGGATGAAGTGCAAGTTGTAGGTCAACTAGCAGCATCGGGCACCGTAAAAGTTTTGGACTCTCAAGGTCAATTCGTTGCATTTGCGCTGTACAACCAGAATTCTAAAATCTGTGGCCGGGTGCTCACTCGGGACATCAAAGAGCGGGTGCATGAACGCAGTTTTTATCGAGGCCGTCTGCTGGCTGCTCTCCGGCGAAAGCGGGCGGTCGGTCAGCGGGGTTCATTTCGTTGGTGCTTTAGTGAAGGGGACGGGTTGCCCGGATTGATCGTCGATCTGTATCTCTGTGAGTCCGTGCAGGTTGTTGTCGCACAAGTTTTATCTCTGCCGTTAGATCAGCTGATGGGAGAGAAAGTGACTTTTTTTGAAGAGGTCGTGAACGAAGCTCACGCGGCAGGATTTCTAGAAAACGATTGGGATCACACCATTGTCGTTCTCCGAAACGATGCGAATTCGCGTGAGAAAGAGGGCTTGAAGATTGAGCCCGCGCAAGCGATCAAGGGTGTTCGCGATTTTAATTTACGCTCGGCTGAGTGTATATTTTGGTATGGTGAACATTCTTATAGTTTGCACGGCGACCTTTTGATGGGCCAAAAAACGGGATTGTTTTTGGATCAGTCCACGAACATCGGCTTGATTCGAAAATTGCTGAAGGGCTTAGAAGGGCCTCGGGATCGTCCCGTGAGAATTTTGGATTTGTGTTGCTATGTTGGTCATTGGTCCACGGCATTGAGTGATGAGTTGAAAGCTGTGGGGCGGAAAGCCGATGTGCATTTGTTAGACGTTTCACAGGCGGCCTTGGATTTTGCGAAGGACAATTGCGCAAAGTACACGGAGCAGGTTTCGACTTATTCCTTTGATGCCTTGGCTGAATTTAAAGAGCCTGGCTTGCTCGAGCCATTCGATATCATCATTGCTGACCCTCCGGGATTTATTAAACGAGAGCGCGATCGAAATGCCGGAGCGTCAGCCTATCTGCGGCTTTTTCAGAGATCATTTGAAATGGTGGCGCCTGGCGGAATTGTGGTCTGTTGTTCTTGCTCGGGTTTGTTAGAGCGCGAAGAGTTTGAGAAACTAGTTCAGAAGGCTCTGACGCGTTCGAAACGATCGTCGCAGATTGCAGTGAGAGGTGGGATGGGTGCCGATCACACCACACTTCTTCAGTTTCCACAGGGACAATATTTGAAGATGATCGCGCTGTGGATGCGAGACTAAGCTATTGAGAATTTCTGAGGTCAGCGGTTACGCGTGAGCAGAACAGCGCTTCTTGAGTGCGAGCGAAGACGGGGTCGGTCGACGCGATTTGTTCTTCAGGCAGAATGCAGTCACGGTTCGAAATTTTTGGCAATCTCCACCTTGCGTCGATGTCCAGTTTGGCTGGGTGAAGGTAGGACTGTGATTCTGACAAATAAAACTTACGACCTTTGATTTCGATGTCTGGCGTGATGCCACGAACTTGTGGTGAAAAACCAGAAGGTAAGTGAAAAAATCCTTTTGTGCTGAAGATGATCACGTTGGTTTGGTGTGGCCAAGGTTCGATTTCTTGAAAGCTCCCTTTACCGAAGCTCTGTGAACCGACGAGAACGGCTCGACCCAATTCACGAAGTGAACCGGCTAACAGTTCTGAGGCGCTTGCGGATCCGCCGTCAATGAGGATGGCGAGGGAGCCATTGAATTGCCGTTTCGCGGTGGACAGAAAGGTCTCTTTGTCTTTTGGACTTGAGCGATCTTGAAGGTAAAAAAGCAGCTGGTTCGGTTGAACGAAGTTGCTGGCCATGCAGGCAGCTTCGTCGACGAGTCCGCCGGGATTGCCACGCAAATCAATAATGAGTCCTTGGATATTGTGTTCACGCAGACGATTGAGCTCGCTTTCGAACTGCTTGCAAACTCCTTTTAAGAATCTACTGACGCGTATGACGCCAACGGGCTTGATGATCGAAAGCAACTTTGAACTCACGGACTTCAAAGTGTATTTGAATTTATAAAGCTGCATTTCTTTTCGTTCACCATTGCTGTCCAGTACGAGATTCAGTTCTTCGCTGGCATGCACCATGACCCGAAGAGTGGACATGGGCAGTTTGAGATTGGGAACTTCTTGGACGCTGAGGAGTTCATCGCCCACGCGCATGCCGGCAGCATCTGCGGGAGAGTTCGGCGCTACGGTTTGTACGAAGAGGCGATTATTTAGGCGAGCAAAACGAAATCCAAAAGCCGTTACATCCTTCGTCGGCTGGGTCAGCTGAGTGGCGTAATAAAGCTTTGGCGTGATATATGTATGTGGATCATATAATGAAGAATAGTAAGCGTTGATAGCCTTAGAGATATAAAAGGGCTCGACAGCTTCGACTTCGAGGATTCGCTCCCATAAAAATGGAAAGTTGATCAACTTGTCTTGAAAGGCAGTCGGATTGGTTTGGAAAAAGTGTTCGACCGAGGCGAGCTCGTGGAGATCTCCTTGTGGGGTTTCAATCAGAGATTCGAAATCTTGGGAAATATAAAGTTTGTGACTGCCGTGCTCCGCCTGCAAAATTCCAAGAACACAGCCATCAAAGAGAGCGCGAGACTTGTAGCAGGAGTCTTGATTGACAACTTTGAAGAGATCTTCCCGAGTGAGGCCGGTGTAAGACCAATCTTCAACGGGGCCTTCGACCACTTGAGGATGAAACGTCGAGATCAGACTGTCCAAAAACAGCGGGCAGAGGCAAAACCAGGCTATGAGAGCTAAGAGCGTTTTGCGTTCCGTTTTCAGACAACCTCCTAATTAGAATTAGAGCAAAACCCATACCTCGGCGCTGCGATGGAGGAGGATTTGGCGAGAGATGAACGATGAAAAATTTCTGGGTTGTCGACGACTTGGACAGGGCTGTTGGGAAACTGCACACTAGACGTTGGTCCAATTCGAGAAAATTTCCATCAATTCTAAAGTCTTAACGCGATGCATCCGAAAGGGAAGGTGCTAGTTAGTCTTTGGTCTCGTTTTCACTTTTAGCCTGGGCGTGGGCTTAAGGTCTCCTGAAATGGTTGTGGCGACTCTCAGGGAGGCTCCAAATGTTGCGTGTTCAAGGTGGAGGGCTTCAGCCCGCCATTTCTCGTTTGATGTATCAGTCTGGGAAAGACACCGATCGAGCTTTGAAAGAGCTGGCGTCGGGTAGTCGCTTCGTGGATGCCGGCGTCGATCCGGCTTCGCAGGCCATTTCTGAAAAACTCAGAGGTCAAATCAAAGGTTTTCAGGCGGCTCGCAACAATGCTGAGAATGCCTCGAGCTTCGTGCAAGTGGCCGAAGGTGCTTTGAATGAACAAAACAACATTTTGATTCGCATGCGGGAGCTGGCCGTGCAGTCGGCCAGTGACACCTACAGCAGCGAAGAGCGTGAGTTTTTGAATTACGAGTACGAAGGTCTAAATCAAGAGCTGGAGCGCATTGCCCAATCGACGAAATTTGGCTCGATGAAACTTCTCACGGGTGACAAGCAGGACTTGGAATTCCAGGTCGGGGTGAACGCTGGGCCTGAAAATAAAATCGATGTGACGATGGATCTCAATACCACGGTCGATGTGCTGGGCACCGGCGGGACCGATGTCACTTCAAATTCAGATGCTCGCGATAGTTTGGATTCGCTGGACGGAGCGCTCGTTGCCATCAACGGCGCGCGAGCCAAGTTAGGGGCTGTTCAGAGTCGACTCGATACCGCTGTCAATCACACCTATACTCAGCAAGAGGCCTTAGAAAACGCGCGGTCAAAGATGGCCGATGCCGACATTGTGTCGAGCATTTCCCGGGTTCGTCGCGGAGAAATTCTTTTGCAGTATCAGGCCGCAGCACTTCGTGGAGGAATGGATATGCAGCAAGCCGCTTTAAAACTTATTGGTTAACTTTCACACGTTCCCTAGTCGAGGTTTTACAGGACCAAGGGCGAGGCATTGGAAAAAAAATTCATTTATGAAAGCATAGAGATATCGAGCACAAGATGCGATGAGTCATAACTCGACTCGACCAAAGCCCTAAAGTTCCCTGGACCAACGCCGAGAAAGTAATTGAACACGTTGGAGAATCTCTACGGGACCTTGGACTGACTAGCATCAAACCAAAGCCTCCTGGGGACACCAAGTGTCTGAACTGACTGTCACTCAGTTCATTCACTTGGTCCAACCTTAAACAAAACGATCTTGGAATTCCTGCTAGCCGTAAATGTGTGGCGGTTAGCGTATGGGGAATTGCGGGATTTCTTAGGAGGTTACCATGGGCTTAAGGATCGGGACGAATATGGCGTCCATATCGGCACAGAAGGTTTTAGGAAAACAACAGCAGAGAGCGGAGCATGCCGCGATGGCACTCGCCTCGGGCAACCGGATAGTGAGAGCTTCCGATGATGCCGCTGGACTCGCGATTTCAGAGTCCATTCGCTCGCAAACGCGAGGTCTTGCGATGGCGAGACAAAATGCGTTCAACGCAACGTCTGCACTTCAAGTGTCAGAGGGTGGTTTGAATGAAATGACCAACATCTTAATTCGTGTGCGAGAACTGGGAATCCAGGCCGCATCTGATAACGTCGGCGATCGCGAGCGCGGCTTTCTCAATCTCGAGGCCGAGCAACTTGTGCTAGAAGCGGATCGAATCGCCAAGACCACGGTCTTCGGCGATAAAAAACTTCTCGATGGATCTGGCGGGCAACAAGAGTTTCAAGTTGGTCTGACCGGTGAAGCTGAAAATATCATTACATACTCTTTAGATACCAATGCTACGGCCGGAGAACTCGGCATCGAAGGGATCAATCTCGCCGACAAAGAATCGTCTCGCGATGCTTTGACAACGGTGGATGATGCTCTTTCGAAAGTCGGCTCGATGCGAGCCAACTTCGGTTCTTTGATGTCCCGCTTGGATTCCACAATTTCCAATTTGGATGTGCAGTACGAGAATCTCTCGGCCGCAAAATCTAGAATTGCCGACACAGATGTGGCAAAAGAGACCTCCGAAATGGCCTCTGCCAGCATCTTACAAAGCACAGCGGTCTCTGTTTTGGCGCAAGCCAATCAGTTCCCCGCGGTAGCTTTAAAGTTGGTCGGGTAAATTCCGCTGACTACGTGAGAGAAGGTTCGACTCCGCTCAATTTACGAAAATCGAACTTTCGAAAAATGAAAAATTAAAAAACAGGGTAAACCTTAGGCCCGTGCTTTGCGCGGACTTCGGGTTGACCTGGTAACTGTTTTGAAAAGAACTCGTTTTCCGATCTGAGCTGTTTTTTTTGAGTAGTCGCCACATAGCTACTCTTAAGCCCACCCCAGGGAGAATTCTCTCTCTGGGGTTATTTTAAGGCTTGAGGGACTTGCTGGAATGCATCGCCAAACTTTGCAGATAAGCAGGGGATGGACTTTGCAGATCGAAAACGCAGATCGAAAACATAGACAGGTTCTTAAAACTGAATTTAAGATGAAACCGATGAAAAAAATGCGGTCGACTTTTAAATTTGAAATTCAAAAATGGGTGTTTGGCTCCGTCGTTCTCGCCTTGTCCCTCGGATTTTCGTGTGCGGCATCGAGTGAAACGAATTCGCCCGATAAAAAAATTCCCACCAAACCTGGCTACGAGACGTTAGAACTTCCTGGTGTAAAACCTCTGACTGATGAAATTCGCAAAGGTGGCAAGGTAGAAGCCGTTAAAGAGCGATCCGTGAATGTCGCTTGTAAAAATCGCGATGGTCAGACAATCCAAAATCATGAGCCCGGCTACGACTCCTGCGTGCGAGAGCTCGGCAATGCAAAGTTCGACGATAGCACGGTGAAGCGAGACACCAAAGGCCAACCGCAAATGCAAATTCACTATAACGGTCAATAGCAACTTCCTGACTAATAATAACCAGCAATCATTGTTATACGAATCGTTTACGCTCGCCTGAAAGTTAGACAAGCTCCTGTCGATTCTGTTCAAGCAAATTGATACTGGTGTGGGCGATCGTCTTGCATAAATAAATTATTATTAGCTGGTCGGGCATTCTAAGATCGGAGAGCTGTGCACTCCAAATATTTGAGAGTTCGATTTAGGTTGGTGCTAGTTTGCTCGAATATAAGTTTATTTGACCTTATATTTGTTTTTGATCTTTAGGAAGATGACATGAAATTGATATTCAAATTTATGCTAGCAATGGGATTATTGACATTCGGAATTCCCCTTAAGAGTTGGTCTCAAGTCGAATTATTGTTTGCCCCCGAAGTGGTTTCTACAGATTGTTCTTCACCCAGTCACAGCAACGATCCAAAGTGCGTAGGAGCTCGTCCGGCGTACTGTCATAGCCCATCATACGGCGGTGATGCCGCCTGTGCAGGCAGTTATCCCAATTACTGTCTGAACGACGGCTATAAAAATTTACGAGCCTGCCTTCGACCAGATCGAACAAAACTTCGCAAAGCCTTGAAGAAACTGGTGGACGACGAAGAAGGCTGATCTTCTCTTCGTGTGGTGGAGTGCGGAAATTTTGAATCGTCATAATGTCCCGTCAATCGAGTTAGAAAGTCCCGTTTGTTTTATGAAAGCTCTGGATGGATCTCTGAGCACCGCATTCTGGGGATCTTAGCGGTTTTCCATCTGGGCATGGACCTTGAAGAGATGGCGAGAGTGAAATCAATCACGAATCTGACAAGGGGTATCTATGACGAAATTCATTTTAAATTTTTTCAACTCAACAAGCAAAGTGATCGGACTGGGACTGGGACTGGTTGCGTCGTTGCCTGGTTTTGCGGCCTATGCTGATGTGGCTCCACCAGTTCTGAGACCGGTGGCGTTTGACCGAATTTATACACCGGTTGGTTTTGATTCGAATGACAATGTGGAATTTGTGGGAGAAGGCACATTTTCAAGCAGCTGCTATCGGCCGATCAGCGCAAAGCCAGTCGTGGATGAGGTTCAAAAAACCATCACCGTTGGCCCTGTGGCGTTTCGATATCCTGGGTTTTGTGCTCAGTTGATTTTACCTTACAGTAGAACAGTTGAAGTTGGCTTGCTGAAGGCCGGCGAGTATCGAATATTGCAAAAAGACACTGGTAATGAGCTGGGTAAAATTCAAGTGGTCGAAGCCAGTACGCCAAATCCTGATGATTTCCTTTATGCGCCGATCACCCAGGCTTTTTTGCAACAAGAAAATGGCGTCAGCGAAATCCGGTTAACGGGTCGATTGGCTCAAGACT
>CALCCV010000365.1 GCA_937900305.1 uncultured Pseudobdellovibrionaceae bacterium
CCGATCTCTTCTGCTTTCTAGCGAAGGTGAAAAAGACGCTCAGGTGTGGATCCCGTTGGTCGAAAAGGAGCTGGCCGATTGGCAGCTTTTGCAATTTCGCGCTCAGCTCGAGAAAGGGCGGGAGCTTTTCTTTTTTCAGGTTGATAGCGGACCTCTTTGGATCATCCGCGCGAAAACTCCCGCACCGCAGGCGAAGCGAACGATCTTGGCCGAGTCCCAGTACAGTTTTTTTCGCGACCAGCTGGGTGGAATTTATCCACTTTTTAAAAGTCTAAAGCTGGCCGAGCTCACCGTGCGCGAGTGGGGCTTGAATGCCAGCCAGCGTTTAGGTGCAATGGTCGGCCTGTTGATCAGTCACTACCAATATCTCAATACGGCCAAGGATGCAGTCACGATTGGCTGGACTTCACCAACTTGGGTGTCTGCGGCCGAAAAAAAATCACAATGGGAAGAGGCCCTGGCAACGGCCCAAGGGGTGAACTTAGCTCGTCACCTCACCAACTTGCCACCCAACCTCTTGCACCCACTCAGTTTTGGCCAAGCTTGTTTAGACTTAAACTGGTCGAAGGCGACTTCGGTTGAAATTTGGGATGAAAAACGATTGGCCACTGAACGAATGAATTTGCACCTCGCCGTAGGTCGAGGTGCCGAGTTCCCTCCACAGCTTGTTCACATTAAATACCGAGGTCCCGAAGCCAAATCCTCACTGTCAAAGGGGCGAAAGAAACCGGGGGTGGGCACATTTGCTTTTGTTGGCAAGGGGCTGACCTTTGATTCGGGTGGACTCGATGTCAAACCTTCGTCGGGAATGCGGTGGATGAAAAAAGACATGGGAGGAGCCGCCACTGTTTTGGGTTTGGCGTGGGCACTTGATCAATCGCAACTTCCCGGAAATTATGATTTCATTTTGTGTTTGGCTGAAAATGCCGTGGACGCAAAAAGTTTTCGACCCGGCGATGTCTATACATCGCGCGCTGGTTTTCAAGTCGAAATTCACAACACCGACGCCGAAGGCCGTTTGGTTTTGGCCGATGGGTTGGATGTCGCGGCCCAATTGCCAAATATTGAAGGCATTGTGAACGTGGCCACACTCACCGGTGCTAACAAAGTCGCGCTCGGGGCTCAGATCGCTGGTCTCTATGACAACGACGAGTTGTTGGCGGGACTCATCACTCAGTGCTCCGAAGAGCGCGGAGATTTGAGTTGGCGAATGCCGCTGTATCAAAAGTATTTTCAACAGCTTCATTCCAATTTCAGTGACTTCGCCAATTGTTCTGACGGCTTCGGGGGTGCGATCACAGCGGGACTCTTCCTCGAACGCTTCGTTCGAGGAGTTCCCTGGGCGCATCTAGACATTTATGCATGGGCTGACAAGCCCGACGGAGCGATCACCGCAACGGGCGGCAATGGCCAAATGGTCCAAGCGCTGTATGAGTTCATCAAGCGCCGGACTAGCTCGGCGATGAAGACAAACTGATCGGTGCAGTTCAAAAACACCCGTCAGATTTCAGCATAAGGATGCTGGCTTCGGATTTTCGGCAAACGCATTCGGCCAAAAAATGAGAGTCAACAATAGGGACGATTTAGCCCAGCAAATCTATATTGACGTCAATATTTCCGCGAACTGCATTTGAATAGGGGCAAACCTGATGAGCGGCTTGAACCAAGTCGCGCGCGACTTCGGGAGCGAGGTCTGGCAGAGCGACCTGTAGGTTTACACCTAAGGCAAAGCCTCCCTCGGCCTTCGCGAACAAATTCACTTCGGATTCAACGCGAGTCGATCCGACAGAGATTTTCTTTTGCCCAGCCACAAAGCGGATGGCGCTTTCAAAGCAGGCTGCGTATCCAGCCGCAAAAAGCTCTTCGGGATTTGTGCCTTTGCCTGTGCCTCCCAGGGCCTTGGGTAGAGCCAATTGAACTTCGAGTGTGTCGTGGTGGGATTTTGCGTGACCTTCGCGGCCGCCCTGAACGGAAACTTGTGCTGTGTAGACTTTTTTCATGATTTTGATTCTCCTTAAGGAAGATAGTAGACAGGTCTGTCTACTATGTCAAGAAGAGGACAGACCTGTCTTTCTTTTTTTTAACAGGTCTGTTATATTTGAATCGTCGACACAAAAAGTCTCCCCTTGGGACTAGGATCTCGGAGGTGCTCGTGCCCCAAAAAGAATTGGTTTTGAAACTCTGCGCCCGCGAAAGAATTCTTTTGACGGCGACGAAGTTGTTTTATTCACGGGGTATTCGCTCGACCGGCATTGATCTGATCATTGCTGAATCCGGAGTTGCAAAAATGACATTCTACCGTCACTTTCCCAGCAAGCAGAGTTTGATTTTAGAATACTTGCGGTCATCACAGTGTTTCTGGTTGGACCGATTTACAGAAGACTTGGAAAAAAAATCTAAGGATCCTAAAAAGCGGCTCCTTGCAGCCTTCGATATTTTGGAAGACTGGTGTAAAAATAAAAACTTCGATGGCTGTGCACTGATCAAATCTGCTGGAGAAAATCTGGAGCGAGGAGCTGAAGAGATACAGTTGGCTATCGAAGAAAAAACAAAAATTGCCGACCTCTTTGCCCGTATCGCCCGTGAGGCGGGTCTGCGAAAAGCAGATCAAATCGGTGATCAGTGGCTGCTTTTGTTCGATGGCGCGATCGTGAGGTGCCAACTCGATCGCACTGCAAAATGGGCTCGCGTGGCGAAAGGCGTGGCCGAGCAAATACTTTCGCGCCTAGATTGAAGTGGGAGAGGATTTGGTGAGGGAACTCCCCCTGTCCGATGAGTTACAAATGAGCCACAAATTTTCTGTACGTTCGTGTTCGGCCCACCGACTTCTTGCGTAGATTTTGCCCGCCGCTACTGGAAATCGAGACTCGGGTTGAGACTGCACTGTGGTCATGTTAGTCCCTCAACCATGGGAGAGCTTCTTTTTAGAGATCCACGAGACTATTTGCAGTTCGAGTATGAGCTCCGCAAGGCGCGCCGACCAGCTTATTCGCTGCGGGCGTTTGCGCGCGATCTTCGCGTGAGTCCATCCAGCCTGACAGATTTTATGAAGCAACGGGTGGGCATGTCTGCCGATCGTATTCAGCAGATTGCCGATACCTTGCACTGGAGTCCGCTCCGCAAAGAGCATTTCGGCGATCTGATTGCGGCCCGGTTTCAAAAAGACAAAGGCGCGCGCCAAGCTTCGCTGACCAGAATCAAGGCCCGACTTCGCGAGGGAGCGGCAGCCCTTTCGCTAGAGGCCTTTCGATTGATCAGTGAGTGGTATCACTTGGTGCTGCTGGAGCTAACGCAGCTGCAGGACCATCTCGATCCGGACGAAGCCGCTGCCGATTTGGGATTGACTGTTTTTCAAGTTAAAAAAGCCTTACGAAGAATGGTGAAGTTGGGTTTGATGGAATTGGGAGATCGTGGATACAAGCCCCTCGATGTGAACAACCATTTCGGAGACGTTGCCCCTTCGGATTCCATCGTCGCTTTTCATTCGCAAATTTTAGATTTGGCCGAAAAGGCGCTTCACAATGTGCCGATGGAGGAGCGAGATGAACAGTCTCTCGTCTATTCGGTAAAGCAAAATGAGGTCGCTCAGATGAACGCCGAAATACGAAAAGCTGTTATGAACATCGTCAACCGATATGCCCACGGCACCGGTCGCGATTGCATTCAGATATTAAGTCTTCACATGTTCCCGGTTTGGAAAGGAAAATGAAATGGCCCTCCAGAAATTGATTTTTCTAATTTTCGGCGGGGTTCTCGCCTTCCCAATGAGTGGGGCTGAACGTTTGAGCGAGTATCGCATTCGTCGCCAAACTGTGGTGGCGGGAGTGCAATCTGTCGGTCGGGGAGGAGGCTTTGGTGAAATGCAAGCTCTTCTTTTCAATCAGCGGATGTGGACGCTGCTGTCCCCCTGCCTTGCTGGAGTCGTGTCTTGCGTGAGACCCGGTCGGGAATTTCAACTGCTGAAAGCCGCACTGGATCCTGTCCTTGAAGTTTCCCACCCCTTTGAACTTGCGATTCGACCGAAGTGTGAAGAGACTCCGTTTGTTGTCCAAGGGCAGAGATCTGCGACTCTGGACTTTTGTGCCCTTTATCTCTGGTCTTCTCCGACGAACCCACCGCTGGTCATCGACACTGGCGAGATTGGTGCATGGGTCCTCGCCACGCGATTGTTTGAAAACGGCGTTTCATCGGAGGAAGCCATCGATGTGGCTTTCAGAGCGTTTTCCGGGTTTCAATATTCGCAAAATGACTTACGGATCAATTTGCAAACCGGAGAACTGATTTTGCACGCGAGCCTCTCTCAATTCGGTGAGGTTCAGTGGCGTTCGTTGTCTTTAGAAGATTCAAACAAAACGCACGACCTCACGCAAGATCTCGGCACTCAGTTTCGCTGTGAAACCGGAACTGAACCAGAGCCAGAATCAGAATCAGAGTCAGAATCAGAAATGGCATCAGAATCTGCTGGGCTGGAGTGGTCTCTGAACCAATTGACGTCTCAAGAACTCCGCTCCGGTGCCGGTCGAATTCACGGTGATCTCAGCTGGATTTGTCGGGGTCAGAAGTGGCAAGGCCAATTGGAAATTCTCTTCACCACTCAAGCCAGCTCACCCCCCATCTTGGCTGCCCCCGCACAACTCAGGATCACCCAGCGGCGGCGGGTGAATTGAGTGTTGGTGCGGCATTTGCTTTGCCTATGAGAGATGAATCTACGTCTCATCAGCCTCCTTTGGCTGACCAGTTTATTGACATCTGTAGGCAGCCCGCAGGCTCTGGCTGCACCGTCGTCGGCCTATGAACCTGCTGATCCAGTTGCTAGCCAAAAGACCGATCGCCGAGCTGACGTGAAAGCCGCCTTTGAAAATTTTTTGCCGATCATTTATTTTCTCAGTGGAAGCAGCGGTTTTCTGAGCCAGCTGAATGAGGTCCAGCGCGATCAATTTCAACGATTGGGTGAGTATCTCATTAAAAACCAAGTGCTCATTTCAAGTTCTCCGCAACCCGTGAAAGGTGAAACCTCTGCTCACATTGATTTTGGTCTTAAGTTTTCTGATCAAGCTAAGGATTTTTTAATAAATCCGGGGGAAGGTGAGCGCACGGCCAAGGTCGATGACGATGTTTGGTTCAATCTGCGAATCATCAATGCCGAAAATTCAACGTTCACGTTGTTGGATGCTTTGCAAATTCTCGTTCACGAATTTGGTCACAAATTGGAAAAGGCTGAAAATATAGCCGCGATGAACTTTGTCGCTGCTAAAATGCGTGAGTACCTGACACCTTATTATCGTGAACACAGCGTGAGTGTCGGTTTCGTAGCGCGGACACTGGTTCTTCCGGTCATCTACACCGAGGAGAACTTTCCAGTCGATTTTCAACCGGAGCCAGTTTTGATTCTTGAATTTGATCGGCAAGCCACCCAGTGGCAGGTGGATTTAAATCAGATGCGTTACCCTGGTACGTCCTATGCGAGTCACGGCGCTGGGGCGCAGGCCTTTTCGCGAGTGGAGCTCGTACCGACACTGCGACTCGGCAGCGAAAGTCTCGTGATTGAATGGTCGATTCAAAGCCAGGAATTTCTTTTTCATTCTCATCCAAACTACCTGCAGCTTTTTTCGGATCTGCCAAGTTTGCGGAAAGAGTTTGCGGTCAACCCGATGGCTCACGGCGCACAAGCCGCGCACGTCGTGCCGTGGGCCGAGCTGGCGCAAGGCTTTCGCAATTTTGGGCAGTCGCTCAAATCGCAACATCTCCAACTCACGAATTACTCGGCAAGCCCCTACGTTCCAGCGGATCAAGCCAGCTTCAATAAAGAGCTGCGCATCGTTCGCCAATCTGCTGCGGAGATTGAACTCGAAGGCACCGTGCAATCAGATGTTCCCATCAGGGAGGTGTCCGTCGAAGTGCAAACTCCGCAAAATGAAATGGACTTTCCGGGCGAAGTGACTTCACTCGGAGACGGCGAGTGGCTATTGAGATTTAAAATTCCCCGCAAAACTGCGGATGCTCGTCCTTTTCGGATACAAACGGTGCGATTGAATTCCGAGCAAAGCTTGAACCTGGCCGAACGCATTGACATCTCTGGACAACCCTTACCACCGGGCCGTCCACAGCCGCGCTTGGTCCAAACAGAGGTTTGGCAAAACGAGGCTTGGGTGCGCGTGGATCAGGTCTCGACCCAGTCTGTGGAGTCCGATGGAATTCGATTTCGTTTTAGCTTTGCGGGAGCTGCCGCTCCACTGACCCACATCGAATTCGACTGGTTGGCTCAAGATCAGATCTTGGAAAAATCTGTTTTGCGAGGATATCGATTTCGCCGCCATCGCGAAATTGTTCCGGCCTCTCGGTTGCGACAAGTGCAGACGGGCACCAATTTGGTGGTTGAGGTGACAGCTTCAAAGGCCCAAGAATTTCTGAAAACGGAAGTGTCTCAGTCAGGATTTGAAATCAAGGACGCGGGATTTCGGTCCTTAGAGCGAACCAGTTTTGTCTCGCAAGATTTGGCGGTGGTTTCTGTGGGCGCCGTCCTAACGAAGGGTCCGTGGCGCTCCACATTTGCACTTCGCAGCCGGCCCGCGGGCGATCGCTGTGAATCCCTTTTTAACCTTTCAAATCTTCAAACGCAGTGAGGTCCATGATAGGTGCACCTTGCAAACGAGATTGGACTAAGTCGACTCGAAATCGAACTTGCCAGTCATTGAATTCATCTGCGTCCACCAAAATTTGCTCGATCTCCCAATGGTCGTTGGCCTTGGTGAGAGTGCTTTTTTGAGGGTGACGAGCCACCTGATCGGTCCGCACACCTTTGTGGTCGATCAGATATTCTGACAGCGCCTTTTCCAGTTCTCCAGCAGTCCAGCGCGAAGGCGCGGGACCGTCCTCGCCAACTTCACCTGACGTCAGCAGCGCGGCAGCATCTTCGAAATCACCGCTTCCCCAGGCTCGCAGAAAGCGGTGAATAGAATTTCGGACGAGCGTGAAAAACTTTTTTTCATCGCGAATGATTTCGGGCGGCGCGGAAACCTCTTCGGCCTCCAAGTCTTTGGACTTTGCTTTGCCAGAAGGTTCGGCAAGGCTGGCCATTGGGTCTTTGGCCCGCATCTTTTCCCAATCTTCAACTAAGCTTGAATCGACTTGTCGAACCATCGTGCTGAAATAAACGATCATGGCTTGAACGTCGTCGTCTTTCGCCGCATCAGGCACCGTCTGCTCCAGGGCCTTGTAGACTTCCGAAAGGTATCTCAGCAAAAGGCCTTCAACCCGATGGAGATCGTACTCACGAATGTACTCGGCAAAGGAATGAAAATTTTCGTACATCTCACGGGCCACTGATTTCGGACGAATGTTTTCTTGGCCGATCCAAGGGTGCGATTCTGAAAATATATTGAATGTGGCATAAATGAAATCACGGTTGGGTTTCGGGTGCTCGAGTTTTTCGAGTTCTTCCATCCGCTCTTCATATTCCACACCAGCGGCTTTCATTTCGGCCATCTTCAAAGTTTTTACGCGGTCCAGTTGCTTGCGCAATATGAGCTCAGGGTTTTCTAAAATGGATTCAACCAAGGTCAGGAGATCCAGTGAATACTTTGGATCTTTGGGGTTAAGGACTTGCAGCGCATCCAAAAGATAGAGCGCCAAGGTTTGGTGCAGTGAAAAATCGTCCTGCAAACTGGCGTTCACACGCACATCATACTGGCCGCTGGGGCTCTTGATGATTTCGACGATTTTGCGACTCAAAAGTGCGCGAAACAAAACAAAAGCTTTGTCACGCAGATGTTTTTTGCGCTTGGGAGTTTCGTGAGAGTCCCGGATGAGTTTTTGCAAAGCTCGTCGTCCACCGCTGGGCCGACTCAAGACATTCAACAAGAGTCCGTGAGAAACATCAAAGCTCGAGTTCAAAGTCTCAGGCAGCGAGTTGATCAACCGTTGAAAGGTTTCTTGCGTCCACATGACAAACCCAAATGTTGGCGGAGTTTTCATAACGATTTTGCGTTGTTTTTTAGGATCGTCTCCGGCTTTGAATTTCATTTTCAAATTTTCGATGACGTGAGCAGGTGCTTGCGCAACCACGAAACCTTGTGAGTCGAAACCACGGCGGCCCGCCCGCCCACTGATTTGTTGAAATTCCCTAACGCTCAACACAGAGGTTTTTTCGCCGTCGTATTTACAGAGCTTTGAAAATAAAACGGTGCGGATGGGCACATTGACTCCCACACCCAGAGTGTCAGTTCCGCTAATCACTTTCAGCAGTCCAGCTTGGGCAAGTCGCTCCACCAAAACTCGATATCGAGGCAGAAGGCCCGCGTGATGCAGTCCAATTCCGTGTCGCAACAGTTTTTGCATTTCTTTGCCATAAGGACTTTGAAATTTTTCACCCAGCAAAGCTTCCGAGATCTTTTTTTTCTCTTCCTTTGTGGAAAAATCGACGCTCATTAGATTTTGCGCCTCTTCGGCCGCTTCCCGTTGCGAAAAGTTCACAAGATAAACAGGGGCGCGACCTTTTTCAACCAACTCGCTGACGGTTTCATGTAAGGGTTTTTCGCTGTAAGAAAAATCCAAAGGCACGGGGCGATCTGTGCCTCGAACAACCTCAGTGTTTTTCGAAGTCAGTTTGGAGATGGATTTTGCAAAAAAATCCATCTCTCCCAATGTCGCTGACATTAACAGAAAGCGTGTTTGGGGTAAGGTCAGCAACGGAATTTGCCAGGCGACGCCGCGTTGCCGATCAGAGTAATAGTGAAACTCATCCATGACGACATCGTCGACGTTGGCCAGTGCTCCTTCTCGCAAAGCCAGATTCGCCAAAATTTCAGCGGTGCAGCAGATGATTGGGGCCTGGGGGTTGACGCTGCCATCACCGGTCATCATGCCCACTTGGTCGGGTCCAAAATCGCGACACAAATCTCGAAACTTTTCATTCACTAGGGCTTTAATAGGGCAGGTGTAATAGGATTTGCGACCGCGCGCCAACGATTCAAAGTGCAGCGCCATCGCCACTAGAGATTTGCCCGAGCCCGTTGGGGTGTTCAAAATGACATTGTGCCCTTCCAGCAGGGCCAAGATGGCCTCTTCTTGCGCTGGATACAGAGACAAATCTTTAGCGGCCACGTAGTCCAAAAAACGATCGAGGAGATTGTCATTGGTGATCTGATCTTTGGGAGGGAGACGCCAGTACAGCGCCCAGTCCATCGTTTCTCCGGTCGTCATAGCGACTTCTTGTTGGCTTCGATGGCGCCGTGAAGCTCACTGGGGACGTGTTTCAACCACTCCCGGCCACCTGACGCGATTTCGTCAAAAACATCGCGAGAGTGAAAGAACTCTTCAATTTCGTCGCAGCCAGCGATGTCGAAGATTTGTCGCTTTTCCAAAAAGAAACGATAGAGTTTCTGCAGCGGCTCCGGAAAGTTCATGGTCTGCGAAGTCAGACAGATCTTGTCCGTTTTGTGGGGATACACATAAATCGCCGTTTGGTCGTCCAGCAATTTGCCAAGACCTTCCAAAATCCCACCCTCGAGGTGTCGATAAAAGGATTCGTCAAAAAGCTTTTCCAGTTTCGAGGCTCCCACCACCAAAGCCATTTTTTTTGCGCTGTACTTTCGACATGCGCGTTTCAGTTGATAAAAATAGCGGCATTGGGAAACTAAGACAGGCAAATGCAAAGTATTGATCAAGGAAATTCGAGTCAGTAAACTTTGTTTCAAGGCGGCGTTGAGTTCTGTGGGTTTGCGTTCCCCATCTTCTTTTTCAACAATGGGAAATTTTGAGATCTCGGGCGAAATGTCCATTTCAAAAAATGACAGAGCTGTTTTGTCTGCACCTTCCTTTTGAAATTGCGCAGCCCCCTTCACCAGCACATCCATATGGGTGCGGGTGATCGGCCGAAAGGAACCACGTTGAATCAATAGCGGCTTACCAAAAACGACGTCGGGGAAATAGCTGGTTGGGGAGTTCGGTTCAAACAACATCAATTCGGTCAGTCCGCGCATAACGAGTTCTAAATTCATTTCGCGCATATCTAACGTCGCAAAAGCGGGGCCTGAAATACGAATGAAATCGATGGCCACTTGCTCGGGCCGTAAATGCTCCATCAAGAACGACAAAAATTCGGCCAACGAATCGCGGTGATAAAATGAAGAGTGAATCAAGTTCACTCCCAGAACACCGAGAGTTTCTTGCTGTTGAATGCGATTGCGATCGAGCATGCGAATGTGAATCGTGATCTCTGACGCTTCCGAGCGGGGACTGGTTTGAAAGCGGACTCCCAGCCAACCTTGAGATTCGCGGGAACTCACCGAGCCCGTTGCCACGGTGTTGGCAAACGCAAAAAATTCTGAGTCGGGCCCGCGGGTGGCATCGAGTCGACGCTGCAAAAGTTGAAATTCTTTTTCCAACATTTTCTGCACGCGAGATTCGCAAACATAGCGACCTGATTTTTCTTTGCCATAGATTTCATCTGAATAAACCATATCGTAGGCCGACATGGTTTTCGCAATCGTCGCCGAGGCCTTGCCGGCTTGAAAAAAGAAACGGGCCACTTCTTGGCCGGCACCGATTTCGGCGAAGGCGCCGTATTTTTTGATGTCAAGATTGACGTCGAGAGCTTTGCCTACGGTGGTTCTAGTCCCAAGCACATCCGTCGGTTTCATACTAACCTTTCCACTTGTCGTTGGCGGTGGGGGACTCCGTCAAAACCCAGCCTGTGATCGCCAAGCTCATCGCTTTTTCGATCGGCATATTGAGTGGCGAAAGATTTGTTTTTGGAATTAAAAGCGTGATTCCGCCGACGCCGTAACTCAGTGGAAAATAAACTGCGCGGTGATCAGACACTTGGGTGTGCACTTCGGGGAGATCGTGCAAACTTTCGCGGGTCACGATCCCTAGAGCGTGCTTGCCCTCTCCAAATTTGACCAGCACGACGCTCTTCATGCCCGAGTCCTTGGCCTTCGAAAACAAATTCATCAAATCACGCAAAGGAGAATAGATTGTTTTGATGAAAGGCACATTGATCAATCCGCGCTCGAGCGCTTTGAGGGCCCGGGCCACAAAAAAACTTTCCAACGCCAATCCCAAAATAAAGATCAATGCGACAGTCAGCAAAAAACCAAAGCCCTTCACATAACTTTCTTCGCCCAAAACTGTTTGCAAAAAAGAACCAAGAAAGTTGTCCATGAATTCGATCACGGAAATCAAAATATAAATGGTCAAAGCCAAAGGCAAAAGTGTGAATAGACCCTTGAGAAAAATAGATTGGAGGCGATTCATAGATAGGCCGTTCATGAGTAATTGCATTCTCGGGGACCGGCGAGTTCAAGTCAATGACAGCGAGATGGGGTTTCATTCTCGCTGCTGAACGAGCGCGGTCGCCTCGGAATAGCTCTGTCCAAAAAGCTGACACCACCCAAAAAACCAGGCGGATGCGTTCTGAAATCACAAATAAAATCAATGGTTTAATTTTTTTTCACAAACCCCCTTCATTCTCAGACTGATATGCCGAGAAGATTGGCGTCAAGGTTTTGACACATTCAAAACGAGTCAACTCAATCGGAGGGTGAATGAGTAAGTCACTTTTAATTATGGTCACAGAAAGTGCCGAATACGGAGAGACACTGAAACGACAATGGTCGAGCAGTGGTGTACAGGTTATGGTGTACACGCCCGGGCAATGGCGAGAGGGATTGGACAATCCTTTTTTCAAACAACAACTGCTGTCCGGCATTCCAGCTTTGGCGGGAGGTCATGCTCCAGTCTTGACCGTTGATCCCACTACGGCCGGGAACGTTTTGCAGTTTCCTAACGGAGCGAACAGCCAATCAGCTGTGCAAAAGATGGAAGCCTTGGAAGCCCAAGCCATCGAAAACGCCATCTTGCAGTACAAAGGCAATTTGACGGAAGCCGCAAAAGCTCTTGGCATCGGTCGCGCTACACTTTATAGAAAGGTGAAGCAATACAACATCGACCCCTCTGTCGCACGAAAGAGAAAAGTGGCTGCTTGAAGATTTACCTTTCCATTCTCTGCGCAACTTGCGCATTTGTGGGCGCCCTCTGGGGTGCCCTTTCTGTTTGGGAAGGGCCATTGGACCGCTTTTGCAGTTTGGTTTACGAACACTACTTCTCTCAGTCCGCTGAACTCGATCAGTGGTTTGCCAATTGTAAGAATGAATCCCGCCGCCAGAAGTTATCGTCTCGTGCCGAGGTGATGGAGATGGCCAGACAGCAGATGTCTTCATTTCATGTTTCGCACCTGGGTATTTATGATGCGAGCGAGACCGAAGAGATATGGACTTCCGACGCCCATTCGACGGGCATTCAATCGCAATTTGTCGACGACGAACTTTTGATCTTCGCCGTTCATCCCGAGTCACCAGCCGATAAGGCGGGACTGAGACGGGGAGACCGCATTCTAAAAATCAACAACGACGAACCCAATACCTATGATGCCGAACGCCTTGGCGGAGATTTTCAAATCGAACGAAAATCTGAAGTGCTCGCTGTCAAAGTTCCACCGGGAAAGTTCACAAAAGATCAAACGTTGAAAGTTCGTGAGCTCACTCCCTCCACGCGCGTGCTTCGAGTCGAGTCTTTTCGCAAAGAGTTTTTTGACTGGCCCACGCTTCAGGCTCTTTTTGTTAAACAAGCCCCTCACCTCAAGTGGATCATCGATTTGCGCGGCAACGCGGGTGGAAACTTCGTGGCAGGGCTTCGCCTTTTGAGTTTTTTTCTCTGCGATACGAAAAGCATCGGCTATCTCGAGCGACCGCGCGAGGGCGAGCTAGAAGAAGATGTTTTAGCCGACGACCTTGACGACGACTTGCAGATTTCACAGTTAGAGCGAAGTTCGCGTTTGATCCTTGAAACGTCTGAGCCTCCCACTTGTCTGGCCCCGAAAAGTGTCGTCGTGCTCGTCGATCGTGAAACCGCCTCCACCGCCGAGTTGGTGAGCCAAGCTGCTCACGAACATTTGGCCGCACCGGTGATTGGCGAGCCCACAGCCGGCGAACTTTTAGTGAGTGTTTGGTATCCATTGCCCGAGTGGGGTGAAGGTGTGACGCTCTCAATTCCCGAAGCGATCTTCGTTAGCACGATGGGACACCAGGTCGAAGGCCTAGGCGCGTCTCTCTCTGAAACACTGAATTGGACCAAAGGCAGTCTCAAAGCGGGACGTGATGAATGGCTAGAAACAGCGTTGCGATTTTAGGTTTTTTAGACGAGACGCCGATTCTAGTGCTGGAAGCGTCGCACATCGTCTGCTACACTGGGTTATTACAAAATCTGGTCGCCCTTTAACTGATCGAGCAGGAGTCGAAGATATGTCAGAAATATTTGAGCCGCAAAAAAAAGGACTGGCCCTCTTGGCATTCGGAGCCGTTCTTGTCTTGGGCGTGACATTCAACGAATTGGTCATGAAGAGTTGGGCGGGGACTAAGAATGATCAGCAACGGGGAGTGGCGTCCGCCAGTGGACTTTCGCAAGTGGATTGGGAGCGAGAGCTTTTAGAAACTTATAACAGCGACCCGAATGCCCCTGCGGTGATTGGTTCAAAACCCTCTTTGCACGATGAACTCGTTTTTGGATTTTTTGAGGGCAAGTATGGAGCGCGATTGTCGAGCCAAGGCCGCATCGAAGCTATCGAGTACCTCGGTAAGGACGAAAAAGATTTAATCAATATTGATAATAAAGTTGGATTTCTTTTGAAGTTTAAAGACGTCATTGCGGACGGCGCCGTGGAAGCCCAATTTGTGAAGGCCGGTGCTGGTGAAGAGCAATACCGGATGATGAGTCGCAATGCGCAAGTTGTGGCGATGGCGACATTCAAACTCAGTGGTGAAGGCAAAGTGACCGCCGTTGAGTTTCACTAGACCCATTCCGGCCTCGACTTTCCCCGAAAATACCGAGTTCTAGCCTTTTCATCCTCGAAATCCCAGCCGATGCGTTGACATGGTGATAGAGGAAATGGATTTTCCGAATGGGACGGGTCTCCAGGGTCAGCGTCAATCGGGGTTGGCGGCTCCGGTGCAAGATCGACTTTTATCGGTGTTCTTTGATGCCTTTTTGGTTTTACCCTTTTGTTCGCTCGTAGCGATTCCCAGTCTTCAGGCTCTGAAGATCGAAGAGTCTCTCGGCACCACCGCTCTTCGCTTAGCTCTCATCTACGCCAATTTGGGATTCATTTACATCCTTGGATCTTCCTTGGTTTTGGCGATCTTTGCCCACTACTTTGGTGGAACTCCCGGTCAACGACTGCTGAAAATTCGGATAGCCCCACTTCATTCGCCCATTGAAGGCGAGCGGGTTTCTGTTTACACATTGTTTTTTAGATCTCTGTTGTGGTGGTCCTCTTTTATTGCGGTGGGCTTGCCATTTTTCGAGATCTTGGCGAATCCGCGCCGCCAGGCCTTTTACGACAAAATCTGTGATCTTCGGATCGTCACCGAAAAAGGGGTGACTGATGCCGCCCCCACGGCCGTGGAATCCCACTTTCTTTATCGATGGATGTTAATGATGGGCGCGATCGTCGCAATTTGTTTTGGATTTTTTTATTTTAAAATTCAAAATGGTCTGCTCAGCGAAAAAGTTCCGACCGAAACCGTCGCCTTCGCCAATTGCAAAAACCAGATGAGCAATGCAAGTCTTGAGAAGGGTTACTTGGATCTGATGATCACTAAAGAAATTCTTCAGGACGAAAACAAAGCCTGTCTCAACGAAATTGCGGACCATGCTCTGTGGACAGAACAATCTCTCTTCCAAGGTTGGGGATACTTAGCCAAAGGTCTTGCGAGCTTAGATCAGCAGGAAAAAGAAAAATACTTTCTCGAGGCCTGCCACGTCGGGGCTAAAGATGAGCCCTGTCTCATTTCCCAATTTTTGCTTTCCGGAGCCGAAAACCGCGGCGATCTCCTTCGCAAGGCCGGACTGGCAACCGGGCTTTCTCGATTTCTTTTGGCTCGTGAGTCCATTTCGAAGGGCCAGTACGAGTCTGCGCTCGCACTGATTCGTGATCTTCGCCAAAATTCTGATTTTGTCGCAATGGCAGACCGACTGCAGATTCGTATGGTCTGGCGAGCCAACGAAAGCCCGTCACGAAGTCCTGCGGGGCAAGGTGCGTGGAAAGAAATTTATAGCGACTTTGAGCAAAGGTTTTTGTCCGAATGATATTTCCAGCTGGTAAAGACATTCGAAATCTCGCGGCTCACCCTTGGACCTTGTGTTTGTTTGCACTCAACGTCGCGGTGTATTTCTTGTTCATTGCGACGGCGCAGATCAACGAACGTGCGATCACCATGCCGGAAGGTAAGGACTTGGTGGTTCTTGGTCACATCTACACTCAATACATCCGTGAAAAAACGCCTCAGGCATGGCCCACTTATCAAGCGATTGCGGATCGTCCTTCATTTCACGAGATGATGGGTGAAAAAGCGATTCGAAATTCTGCGTTTGTCGAAGCCTTTACTGCGGGTTTGTTCTCGCCCGCCGTCGGAGATCAAATTCGAGTTGAAAGTTTGCGCAAGGTCCTCGGTGATTTTCGCAAACATCTTGAATCGGGAGTGATGTACAACTTCGGAGTTTCTGAAAAGAAAACGGGCTTCGAAATGATTTCATATCAATTTGTGCACTACGATCTGTGGCACCTTCTCAATAACATGGTGTTGTTGGTTTTGGTGGGAATGATGGTTGAGGCTTGGATTGGCTGGGTGATCATGCCTTTGTACTTCATCGCCGGTTGGGGTGGGGGGCTCTTTCACCTGAAAGAATCCGCTGGCAATCTGCCGTTGGTGGGAGCCAGTGCTGCGGTGACGGGACTGATTGGTTTTTTGATTGTTTTGAAACCGAAGCAAGTTGTTCGCTTCTTCTATTTCTTTTCACCCTTCAAGGGTCACTACGGCTACGTGTTTTTGCCAGTTTGGGTTTTAATTCCGTTGACGTTTTTGAGTGATATCGTGGGTTGGTTTAGCCAGTTTCCGCTGGCGCGTGAATCTGTGGGATACACAGCGCACATCGGAGGTTGGCTGGTGGGAGGGGCGGTGGCCGTGCTAACTCAATCTCTCACTTTCAACAAATACCTGATCTCGCGACCCAAGAAGGAAACGCGTCCCTGAAGCTCTCGTAAAACTTGCAGATTGCTTTCGATCGCATCAAAAATTTCTAAGGTGCTTGTGGACTCAGTGAACTCCTCAGTACCAAAGGTTTCATCAGAGATTTGAGTGTTCAAAATTTGGCCCGCAGAGAGTTTACCGCTCGAAACTGCAAGTTGCGTTGACGTCATTAGAGCGTTGAGAGCTTCGTTATCGAACTTATTTTTAGAATTATCGAATTTCATACTTCGCACACTTTCTGGTTCGTTTCCAAAGGCAGTTTAGTGAAGGACCCGGGCTTTTCTCAACTTAAATATAGTGACAGAATTCTTACAATATCCTGACAGAGTTCTGCAGAGAGCGAGTTCGGCAGTGACTCCTATCAGGATCAGTACTCACAGCGCAAGGCCTGCAGATCGGCATCCGAAATTTTCGTTCGCTCGGTGCTTTCGGCCAAGTAGGTGGCCATCACGCTGCCCCCTTCGTCTTTGTGTTTCAGCCCCAACACATGACCCAATTCATGGATGAGCAGCGCTTCCATGTTCACTTTCCCGTCGGATTGATCGGTCGTCGCCAGCGTGTAGAAGTGAAACATTCCATTCACACGAATGTCGGCTTCTTGAATCAAATCTCCCACCCAATACACAGAGGTGCGAGCCTGTTCAGAGGTCTTGTCGGCCTCCCAGCTGGTTTCGGTTTTCGTTTCATCATAGTAATAGAGTACATTTTCGCGGTCCTTCATCGGCGTAAGTGGACCTTTCACACGGGTCGTGGATTTGAGGCGAAAAACCTCTCGACCGGCCGATTCATTCCAGGTCTTAATGGCTGTCTTCAAAGCGTCATCTTTGTCTGTTGGAAAACTCTCGTGAACACTGAGTTCAATGGGCAAGCGGCCCTTCCAGGAAATGCGTTCGCCATAGACGTTTTGAACATATCCGCAATCATTCTGAGCTTTTGGCGCGCAAGCCACCACTCCAAAAATGGTCGAAAGAATTGCTACTGTTACTAACCACAACTTCATATTTGCGCCTTTGTCTGATGTTCCTTAACGCAACATCTGGACCAGGGGGCAGTTCGCAACTTCCGAAAAAATAATATGAATTTCAATAACTTACACTAGGTGATCAATGCGTTCCAATCGAGACAGTTGCCATGAAAACCTCGGTCTCGCTTTGAGACACCCAAATCTGCACGGCTAAATCATTGAAATGCGAAAGAATTTTAGCTGACTAAAAAACAGACAGGCGTCAGTCCCGAAATGGGCCACTCACGACCCCAGTCATCCTCGAAAACCAGACGTCGGTTGGGTTTACTATAAGCAAAAGTTATGGAAATGGGTGCAATTCATCACCACTTCTAATGGCAGAGTGGCATGGCCGTACACAGTTTTGACACCACTGGTCGTAGGTACTGGAATTCGCTGGGGAATTTTGGGCTGGCATCTCGGTTGCAATAAGGTTTGGTATGAGTCCCGTCCCGCTCTACCACGATCGTGGTGTCCAAGAGCGAATTAAGCCCACCACAATATCACGTCTAGATCCACTGGTTGAGGGGTACACCCCTCACCAGATCCTATTTCTATAAGCGCAAAAAAATGGCGTCGTTCTCTTTATCTCACACCTGGCTGTGACTTTCTGGGCCGGTTGTCCCGATGCTCCTGCTCAGCCACCTCTGATTTTGACTTCCTCCCTGCCTTTGCCTCAGCATAGCTCCAAGACTATTTACGCAAGACCCACTGATGGTCTTCGTCATTCAGGAGGTTCCAACTATGAGAACGCAAAAACTGTCTTTGATTTCCACATTCATAATGACCGCGCTAGCGACTTCGCTCGTGGCTTGCTCGAGCAATCCGCACAAGGCCGAGAAGATTTCGACCGAAATCGACAACAAAGGTCAAGTTTCGGGCAATACCACCGTCGGAGTGAAGGACGGCGATATGATCGTACAGCGAAAAGTTCAAATGAATGAAGAGCTTAGAGACCTGCAGTACGAGGTTTATGAACTCGAAGACAAAGTTTATGGGAATCGCAAGTATGGCTCAATGGGCCTTTATGGCGTTTTGAGAGATTGCAAGTCTCAGCTTTCTGACCCCAAAAACGGGGGCGATGGCAAAATGAAATGGACTGAGCCCATCGACCGCGTGACCGACAAAGAGGACGAGTTGAAGATGGGACTTGATGAAAACAAAAATCTCGTTGGCGTCACCGAGGAGTTTTTGAAAGATCGAATCACTCGATTTCGCGACTACCGTCGAACATTGCAAAAGCGTCAAGATGAGTACGAAGAAAAAGTTTCGCTTTGCAAAAATGACCTCAAGGCCCAGCGAGCTTCACTGCCGGCTCCGGTGACCAACTGACTTTCGCGCTCTTTTTTTAAAATAAACAAAGTGGTTTTTCAAATTTGCCAAATTCAGTCACCAGGGCCGCGAATTGCGTCCCTGGTGCGAAATGCACTCTCTCGAAAAGTTGAGAAAGTTCTCCTGCCTCATAGCAGAAAAATTTCAAAAATATTCCTCTGCGCAGAAGTTTCATAGAAGTTTACTTGACCGCCGATCTAAGTTCGATCGCAATCAATAAGATGCAAAAGATTGGTTTCATCACTTCTTCTGAGGATTCGCATCTCACCACCGACGATCTCAGGGTGAAAGAACCACTGCGAAAACTGGGTTTTGAGTTATTTCCCGTCTCCTGGGACGAATTTCCGATCTCGCAAGGAGCCTTGCAGCTTCCCGACAATTGCGCGGCTCTGGTTTTTCGCAGTTGTTGGAATTATCACGTCAAATACCTCGAGTTTCTTTCGTGGCTTCAGATTCTGAGTGCGGCTCGAATTCCAGTTTTTAATTCAATTGAAATCTCCAGATGGAATTTGCACAAAAAATACTTGCTGGAGCTAGAGCAAAAAAACATTCCCGTTCCCAGAACATTTTGTCTTCGTGGCGAAGATGCAAATTTCAGAGATTTTTTTTCCCAGTTCTTAGCAAAGTTGCCAGGTGCGGAGTTGGTGTTAAAGCCCGCAATTTCGATGAATGGGGAGGACACGTTCTTACTGCCCAAAACCGATGAAAAAAGTTTGGTGGAATCGATTCAAATTCTGCAAAGTAAACGCGGTGATGTTTTGGTCCAAGAGTTTTTGCCTGAGATTCAATCTGTGGGTGAGCTTTCTTTCATTTTCATCGACGGCCAGTTCAGTCACGCACTTCGCAAGCAAGCCAAGGCCGGAGAATTTCGAATTCACGTCGAGCACGGTGGTCGGCGAGAGGCCTTTCAGCCGTCACCATTTCAGATTGCGCAGGCCGAGGCCATTTACAAATCGATTCAGGAAGATCTCCTCTTTGCGAGAGTGGATGTCGTCGAACGGGGGGATCAGTTGATTTTGCTCGAACTTGAGGTCATCGATCCCATGCTTTATTTTGGGATTGCTCCGGGAGCGGAGACTCGATTTGCCGAGGCCATCGCGGCTCGAATCCGCGAGAACACCTAAGAGGCGCCCGCTTTGACCGGCAGTGCCGTCCCTCCCTCGGGGGGCGGGCAAACTTGAAATTCTTTACTGTCATTTTGAAATTTTTCAGGACTCAAAATGTACTTCTTCAGATCAAGAGTCTTTTGCTTGGGCTGAATTTTTCCGTTCGTATAGTTGGCAAAATTATTGAGATTTTGCACCTGCTCAGTCGATAAAAACGGAGTCGTTGAACCATCAATATCTGTTGGGAAATAAGTCACGAGTCGCGAATTGTCCGAAGCCATAGGATCGGAGTTGCCGGCGGGCTGCTTTATGGTATCCAAACTCGCAGTATTGGGATTGATCCCGACGTAGCTGCCCGAACCCCAAGGAGCGCCAGGATAAAGGTAAGGGGCGGTGGCAGTCTTGTTCGGCGCGGTGGGAAATGCACCGATCGCTTGTGTGAGCGGCACATCCTCACGAATCGCGTAAGGCACATGGCCGATGTTGCCAGTCAAGGTCTCGCCATTGGGGAGAGCGATTTGGGAAGCGATCGTTTTGTCTTTCCCTCCGAGGCTAGGGTGAGAAAGAGTTGGCAAATCTTTAAATTCTGTGACGACTCCGTCGACAATTTGAACGACGTCCACCCGCCCGCTGGCCGAGGAGAACTTGTTTTTGGGATCAAGTCCGCGGCTGGAAACTATATATATTTTTTTGCCGTCCTGAGTTCGAAAAATGGCACGAATGAGGTGTCCATCAAAACTTTGCCGCCGACGTAGGGCGACGTCCTCGTCAGGGATCGTGGACAAACGATCCCTGTCGTTCACGGGTGCCGGCATTGGCGCCGTGAAAATCTGAGGGGCCTGATCACCGCACTTAAGTTGAAGGGTGTTCCCTTTGATGTCGACGGTGGCGGGACGATCTTCAAAGTCCAAGGTTCGGCCGGTGTTGGCTGTCGCCTCGACACCGCCCGTGGGAAGTTTTACGCACGGTTTTTTTTTATTTCCGCCGCAATGATAGAGCTGAGAGTTGGTTCCGTCTTTCTCCATAATTTGGAGAATCCAATTGGCGGGATTGTTAGCGTCTTTGAAGTATCGGACTGGAGTCATTTGCGGGCTCAGAGTTTCGGCTGTGCAAACATTCGAAAAGATAAACAACGCCATCGTCATCGCGGGTGTGAAGGTCTTCGCCATTTGGTGCATTGGAACTCCTTCGCTGCGCGGTCGGGTACCGCGCCGACGAGATCAGTTTTTTTAGTTCAGCGAGTTGCGGTGCAGACGATCCCGAATGTCCTTCATATCCGACACGGTCACATCATAGGGTTTGCCGCACATTTGACAAACCACGGGGACTGGCTCTCCGTCATCCACCATTTCGGTGAGATCTTTGACTCCCAAAATTTCAATAGCGCGCAGCACTCGCTCTTTGTCGCAAGGGCAGCTGTAACGAACAGTGAATGGGTGATCTAGACTGGAAAACGGAATGCCTTTTAAGAGCGGTTCTAAAATTTGCTGCGGGGAAAATCCCTCTTTGATCATCTGAGAGATGTCCACACGACTTTCGTTGCGATTTTTCATGACGAGATCGACGATTTCGTCTTCGACACCCGGCATGACTTCGAGCAAAAGTCCCCCGGCCGCTTCGACCGAGCCACTTTGCGAAAGTGACACCCCAAGCGCCACGAGGCTGCGAATTTGATGTGACTGATTGAGGTAGTGAGCAATATCGTCTCCCACTTCTCCATTCACTAAATCCACAGTGCCGTAGTGAGGTTGTTTTTGAAAGGGCTGCTGGCGAGAAACAGTGAGCGTTCCGTTGCCGACGGCTTTGTGCAAACTCAGACCTTCGTTGTAGTTCGGCGGTTGGTATTGCGGCGAGTGCGTGAACCCGCGCACATCCCCTTCAAAATGAGCTTCGGCATAAATCGTACCGAGCGCGCCATTGCCCCGCATGTGAACTCCCACACTCTGGCCATTTTTGAGTTGGGCCGCCATCAATAGAGCTCCCGTCATGCAGCGACCGACGGCCACAGTGGGCAAAGGGTAGGTTTTCTGAAGGACCTGCATTTCACGAACGACGGCCGTGGAGTTGACGACGGCCGCTCTCAACGTCAGGTCATTCGAGATGAAGCGATGAACGCGATTGTCGACCTCGGAATTTGTATCTGCCGTGTTTTCGGCAGATTGGGCATTTCCGGCCTTTTCGCTATTTTCGGTTTTTGCAGAGGTCTTTGGAAAGTTGCTAGTCAAAGCGCGCTCCTTCAGCGAGTGAGGCCCTATGCTAGATTTTTGCTAGCTAGTGTCAAGACTCACAAAGCCATGTCTTCAGTTTCAAAAATCATCTATAACCTCACGCACACTGAAGACCTGGGCGGCGCAGCTATAACTGCAGAAATGAAATGGATTTTTTGTGGATTTGATCATGGTACGACATGGTGAAAAGGCCTTTATGAGCGGTCCTCAGGGACCTGTGCTGACGCCGTCGGGAGAGAAACAGGCAGAGGCCTTTGCACGCCTCTGGCTGCCCCGGGTGCAGGGTAAAAACTGCGGTCTTTATATTTCTGAAAAAATTCGAACGCGGCAAACGTTGGCTCCGTTGGCGACCAATTTAGGAGTCGCATTGCAGACCGACGCGCGCTTGAACGAGAGATCGCATGCCGAAACCGAAGCGGAATTTTACCGCCGAGTGCTGCAATGCCTTTTGCAAATTGAATCTCAGCAGCCACCGAAGGATTTTGTGTTTTTCTGCAGTCACTACGACGTGCTCGAAACTGGAGTGCAGGTTTTAGAAGACAAAGCCTCCTCTCCTTTTCCCAAGCCTTATTGGCGACCCACGACCTTTGCCCACTTTTTATTTTCCGATGGACAGTGGCAGTGGTTGGCGACCGGAGATACACCGTGAATTTTTGGTGCGTTGGGCGAAATTACCGAGACCATGCCAAAGAGCTCAACAACGAGATTCCCACGGAACCCATTTTCTTTCTCAAATCTGGCAGTACACTCCAGCCCCCTGGGCCCAATGTGTTTTTGGCAAAATCAGCGATTTCCGTTCATCACGAGTTGGAACTCGCCTTTCAATTCGATGAAAGTCTCGAGTTTTTCGAAATTCACATTGGCTTTGGATTTGACGGATCGGGAGCGACAAAACCATCTCAAAAAAAATGGACTGCCCTGGACGATGGCGAAGAGTTTTCGTGGCGCAACCGTGTTGTGCCAGGCACGCTTAGCTGTTTTGGATTTTCAGAAAAATGTGCATGAATTGGATTTTGAACTCATTGCAGACGGTGTGCTTCGCCAAAAAGGGCGTCTGGCGAATGTGATTTTTTCGCTGGAGAGTTTGAAAGAATATGCTCTTGCCCACTTTCCAGTCGAAAGTGGTGATTGGTTATTGACGGGGACTCCTGCGGGAGTCGGCGCATTGATTCCGGGTCAAAAATTAACATTGAAATTGGCCGATCTATTTTCCGAAAACTTTGAAGTCGTGGCGGAGGAAAACGCATGAAAGAGTGGAATTCAGCAATTCAAGCGAAGGGTGAAGAGATCCTCAAACGAATGGAAGAGCAAAAGGGCGCTTCGATTTTTAGCAAAGACTATTGGTACGGCGCCATCATGGACTGGAGCATGAAGAACGACAGCTTTAAAACCAACATGTTTCGATTTGTCGATGTGTTGCCCTCTCTCGATTCAGGTAGTGACGTGGCCAAACATTTGAAAGAGTATTTTTCGGGCGCTGGAGAAGAGCTGCCCAGCATCTTCAATTTTGGTTTGGGTTTAGGTTCGCTCGCCCCAGGATTGATGGCCGGAGCGATTCGTAAAAATGTCACGCAAATGGCGAAGATGTTTATCACCGGCGAAAATCCTCAGGAGGCCCTGCCGGTTCTGAAAAAAGCGCGCAAGAATGGGATTACCTTCACCGTGGATATTTTGGGCGAAGCCACCCTTAGCGAAAAAGAAGCCAAAGACTACCACCAGAAATACATCGAGCTGGTTCAGTGGTTGGCCAAAGATTCTGAAAAGTGGGATGAAGTGGCGCTCATTGACCGGGATGGCCAAGGCGCCATTCCGAAAGTGAATGTGTCTGTCAAAATGACAGCCCTCTATTCGCAGATCAACGATCGAGCTTGGGAAGCCAGCAAGTCGCAAGTGAAAGAACGGCTCCGGCCCATTCTGCGCTTGGGAAAAGAAAAAAATGTTTTCATCAATTTGGATATGGAGCATTACGGAGTCAAAGATCTCACTGTCGAGGTCTTTGCGGAATTGATGATGGAGTCAGAATTTCGCACCTATCCCCACTTTGGCTGTGTGATTCAAGCGTACCTCAAGGACTCCTTTGACGACTTAGTGAAACTGAAAACCGTCGCTCAGCAGCGCGGCACGCCGTTCACTGTTCGATTGGTCAAAGGCGCTTACTGGGACTCCGAAACCATCGATGCACACCAAAAGGGATGGCCGATTCCGGTTTACGTGAACAAGGCCGAGACGGATGCGAACTATGAAAAATGCGCTTTGTTTTTGCTGCAGGCTTTTCCATTGATGAAGGCGGCGATCGCTTCGCACAATGTTCGCTCGATCGCAGCGGCCTTGGTGGCGGCAGAAAAAACGGGACTTCAAAAAGCGGATTTTGAAATTCAAATGCTCTATGGAATGGCTGACTCAATTAAAAAATCCTTAGTCGAAATGGGTTATCGTGTGCGCGAATACACTCCGATCGGTGATTTGCTGCCGGGCATGGCGTACCTAGTTCGACGGCTCCTCGAAAACACCTCCAACGAAAGCTGGCTGCGCGGCAAATTTGCTGAAGGCAAAGAAACCCTCGAGCTCCTCGGAAATCCTGAAGATCGAATAGCTAAAACCAAGACCTTCACGTTTGCCGAACCGCCGTTTCGCAACGAACCCTTTTTAGATTTTGCCGTTTCGCAAAATCGCGAGTTGGTGCAAAGGTCTTTGCATTCAATTAAGTCTAAAATACCTTATAAGATAGTACCGGTTGTCGGGGGCAGAGAATTGGCAGTTCAGCAAACGCTCGATCGTCCAAATCCTTCTAATTTTCAGCAGGTGGTGGCGAGGGTGGGATTGGCGTCTCGTCAGCAGGCGGACGAGGCCGTGCGAGTGGCTGATCGCGCCTCGCAGACTTGGCGCAAACGCTCAGCTGAAGAGCGGGCGTCGCTCCTTGAAAAGTTGGCGCAGAAGATGGTTGATCGCAAAGGGGATCTGATTGCCACTCAAGTTTTGGAAGTGGGCAAACCTTGGGCCGAGGCCGACGGAGATGTTGCCGAAGCCATTGATTTTTGCAGATTCTACGCCGGGGAAATGCGCAGGTTAGCGAAGCCTCACACCTCTGGCCATTTGCCGGGTGAGGCCTCCCACTATTTTTACCAACCCAAAGGAGTTTGCGTCGTCATCGCACCTTGGAATTTTCCGCTGGCGATATTGACGGGGATGGCGACGGCCGCCTTGGTGAGTGGCAATGCGGTGATTTTGAAACCTGCCGAACAAAGCTCTCTGGTTGCCCAAGGACTTTTTCAGCTCATGATGGAAGTTGGTTTTCCATCAGATGTGGTGAGTTTTTTGCCGGGTATTGGCGAAGACGTCGGGGATCATTTGGTGCGCCATCCTTTGGTTCACACCATTGCGTTCACTGGTTCAAAAGCGGTGGGATTGCAAATTCTCAGGGCGACGGCTGAGATCGCCCCTGGGCAAACTCATTTGAAAAAATGCATTTTAGAGTTGGGTGGCAAAAACGCCATCATCATCGACAGCGATGCCGATTTGGACGAAGCGGTGGATGGAGCCCTCTATTCTGCTTTTGGTTTTTCAGGCCAGAAGTGTTCGGCCCTCAGTCGGTTGATCGTTTTAGAATCCGTCTATGACAAAGTTCGCGATCGATTTTTAGAAGGGGTGAAGAGCTTAGAGGTTGGTTCGGCTGAATCTCCGGAGCCCTACACCGGCCCCGTCGTGGATGAAGAGTCTCAACGCCGAATTCTCGCCACGATCGAAAAAGCGAAATCACAGCACCGATTGCTTCACTCTGGGTACGTGCCTGCCAATGGATACTTTGTCCCATTGACGGTGTTTGAAAATGTCAGGGCCGAAGATGAACTGGCTCAGCAAGAAATTTTTGGTCCGGTGGTTGCAATTTTGAAAGCCAAAGATTTGGACC
>CALCCV010000366.1 GCA_937900305.1 uncultured Pseudobdellovibrionaceae bacterium
GAGCTCGTTCTCGCTCAATATAGGCAACCCCCTCGCTTTCGACAGGTACGTCGACGGGATTAGGCGTGTTGGCGATGGCTTCAATGGAGTCGAGATTGTGAAAACTGTCACGAAATTCGAACCACGGAGTTCCGCGATCTGGGTCATTGCCTTCATAGTAGATAAAGTTGCCACTTAGGTTTAAAGGTTGGAGATTGAGGTAAGCGTTTGCGGGAAGATCGAGTAAACTCCGTCGAGAGTCGTTGCCGCCCGAAATAGCCAATGGTGCGACTTGAGTCAGCCGTGCATAATCTGGATGTTCAGGATGTTTAAGAATTTGGTCAGCGCTATAATCGTAATAAATGAATTCTAACTGACCCAATCCTGGATCGACATAGGCTTGAACATCTTCCTGATAACCAGGTAGCAAAAACAGCAGTTTTCGTTTCACCGAGTGTTTCGTCACGATCTCAAACTTGCCCTCGAAGCCTAACTTCCGGATTCGTTTCATTAAATGGATTGTAGAAATTTGATGGCCTTGATTAGGAGCATCTTGCAAAAACACTCGAATCCAAGGAAGTGAACTCAAGAAGCTCTGAACTTCTCCTAAACTTTCAGTCTCTTCCGCCGCCAAAGCTGGGGAAGCCTCGAAACCGACCGAAACGATTGCCGAGAGTATACACCAGACGAAAATTCTTTTTAACATTTGATCCTCATTTATCTTCCCTCAAAGATGACCTAGCAAAATTGAAGCCTATGCGATTCAGAAGGTTCAGCTCTGTTTCGTTACAACAAGAGGCCACTCAAAAAAATTGAGAGGCTTTAAATGGGCAGCGGGTATTGAGCCAATCAGTAGGTTGTTGCCTCTTTCTATTTTTTGTCGGTCGATTGTGGATTTAAGGGGCTAAGCTGGGATTGCTTCCGGTTGCGCGTTTCGAAGCAATCTGCCCATCCGACATTGCTGCGGCGATGAGCGATTCAGAGAAAAGGCGAAGACGAGAGCGGTGATTTTTAGTTTCCGGCTTTAGCTGGGTAACAACTTAATTGGCAGGCTGCTCACAACCGTCAAGCTCCAGGTTTTACTAGGGCGTTATGACTTTCAGGCCAAATGAATAGGGCGGCTGTCAGTATGATTTGGGCAATTGTTTTCATTCTTTTAATGAACTGCAAATAGTCCTCCACGTTTCAGATGTTCCAAACTGGGATACCACGAGAACCAGTCAGCGTGCTGTTCAGAGCGCTCGCCCCAGCGAGCACTGACTTTCGCTTGCCTCTTGTGATTCACAAAATGCAGTGCTATCCGTGTTCATGATTTTCGAACACGATGTGTCTACAGAAGTTTTTAAAAGCAGCCTTCGCTAAACGCTCCAAGGAGGTTCCGGGCCACTCCTTCGTTCGTTTTCTACTAAGATTGGAGTTGCCAACTCTTTTCTTTCAGAAGTGTTGAGCAAAAAAAAAGAACTGTCTGTCGAACTTGCGTTTAAAATCGGAGTGAAGTTAAATCTCACCGATTTTGAGATTCAGTACTACTGTTTAATGGTCCAATTCGAACAAGAAGAAGATGCAGAATTTCGTGAACAGCTGCTCTCGCGAATGAATGATCTGAACCCCGGTCGATCCGCATACGATCTTTCCGTCGATCTCTTCCACACCATTAGAGACTGGTATCACTTGGTAATTCTAGAACTTTGCCAACTTGCCTCCTTTCGCGCGAAACCCAATTACGTAGCCGAAAAGTTGGCGATTTCAAAAGTAGATGCAGAAATCGCCATCGAACGGCTACTGAGGCTGGGACAGGTGAGGCGGGACAGCAAAGGTCGGTTAACAAAGACTCACAATCGATTGCTGACCGAAAGCGAAGTTCCACACGCGGCGATTCGTTCCTATCACCATCAGCATTTGGAAAAGGTGGCCCGCGCTTTTGACGAATACGATCCAAAAATGCGAGTAAGCTCGACCGACGTCATTGCTATGGATGCAAAATTGTTTCTGACGGTTGAAGGTGTCGCCGGTGGCTCCCCTTGAGCGTTCACGGAAAGCCTCTCCTCAGATGGACGAGCGATGTATCGGCAGATCTTCTAAACGGTCTCTTTCAGTGGCCCTCGTTGCGACACCTGCATGCAGGCTAAATCCTGACTCATCCACCACGAGGCCTTTTTTTGTATTGTGGTCAGAGTCGGGGCCTGAGCGCCCTCGGCCCATTGATTTAAGTACCAGCGCTCTTTTACCTTTGGCAGGAAGATCGGCGTTCGAGGTCACGGATGAATTCGGCGTTCGTTGAAGCGCAAACCGCTTGTACTTGGGCCAAACAGTTTCTCCGTGAGCTGAAAGGCGTCGATGGGCTTGCAGATCGTCTCACGGATCGCCCCGCCGAGAGGCTGACAGATCGAGCCATTTCGGTTGACGCCTTCAAATCTGCAAACGACTTGATTGTACGACCTTCAGTTTTAGAACATCCTTTGAATTGCCCAAGGGCAAAACTCTGGTCCCGTGCGGAATTCGAAGCTACGCAATCTTTGACGACCGTGATCTTATACTCTCGCATGTGGCCGTCGTTCGCGGTAAACAGGACGCAGATGTTGCCGGCAATCCCCGTAATGACGAGGTGACTGACTTTCAAGTCTTTGAGAAGCGCATCTAGCGCGGTTTCGAAAAAACCAGAGTGTTTCGGTTTCAAAATGAAATAATCATCCTTTTCCGGCTTTAGCAAATGGGCGATTTCTTTTCCGCGACTCTTGTCGCTCGTGCAGAGATCGTAAACTTCATGCCAGTTCGATCGCCAATGACCAAAGTTGTCATTGACGAAAATGACCGGAATATTTTTTTTCCGCAGCCGGATTCTCAGTTTTTGGATAGCGACGGCCGCAGGCAGGGCCGTCTTCAAAAGCCGAGGAGCTTCCGGAAAATCCAGAGTATTGATCATATCTAAAATCAAAAGTGCGGTTTTCATAGGGCGTCCCTACATTCTTCTTTTAAGCGCTACTGGTTTTCCAATTTGAATCCGACATTTTTTTGGACTGAGGGGACTTAGGTCCCTGCGAACTCGATCCTTGTGGATTTGTTCCTTGAGACGGGCCTTGATTTTGGTTGGGATGATTCGAAGTAGCCATTGTTTATGTCCTCCATAACATGTCGGCATTAACGATGTGTTCGATTTAAAATCTGTCTAACGCGAACGTCGACAAATTTCGTCAAATTTGTTTTACGCTCAGTTTTTCCCTCTATTTTAACATGTCTTTAAATCCAGCTTTTGAATGGCGTTCGAAACCTTGAATAATCCAGCGGACCGCTTCCCACTTCCATCGGGGATTGAGGCAAGTCATTGCCAGCGCATTGAAAACATCATCAGGAATGTGTTCCAGCTGTTTTGAGATCTTTTTCCTTTCTGAACTTTTGGACTTCGGAAAACAATCTTCAAAAAGTTTTGCTTCGGAAACTCGCAGTGCGGAAGCGAGTGCTTTCGTCGTAGAGGGCCTCCCATTTGCGCCCCCTTTCAATTCCCCGTAAGAAGATCACCGAAATCAATTTCGCCTTATCTCGCTAACGAAGTTTCAAGCAACTCCACCAAGTCCCTTTCATTTCTTGATCGCGCATGATCAAGAGCCGACCTGCCGCGACTATCTCTGCGATCCAGATCTATATCAACTCGTTGCAGGAGGTATTCTACAAATCGACGGGCTTCAGGCGAACGCCATCGCATTAGAGCGAACGTAAGTGGAGTTTTATCCTCGTCGTTAAGAATCAGGTTCACATCGATTTTATTTTCCGTCGCCAAACTGATTGCCAAATCAAACTTGCCCATCAATACAGCTTCTGAAAATGCACGATTTGCTAGTTCTGTTGAAAAACCACCAATCTTACCGAGGTAAAAATCTCGAATTTCATCGGAACCAACGGCGACAGCCCTCAGAAAAAACCTTTCAAGCTCAGCTTTGCGTGTGGCCTCTGGCAAAACCGTTCCTTTAAAAATTGCCTTAACCAACTTCAAATCTTTAGTTCTCGTAGCATAGTCCAAAGTTATTCGGTTGAGATGATTGCTGGCGGAGAGATCAAGTTCTTGTCTTTTCAGAAGCTCATTCGCCAATTCTTCTGCACCAGATCGGGACCAATTCTCCACAGCAATCATTATGGCCGTATAACCTAGATTGGCCTGAGCGTTGATATCCACTTTGTTCTTATCACTTGAAAGTCCAGCACTTTCACTACCAACCATGTCTGAGATGCGCAAGATCATAAGCGCCTTTTTAAAATGCTCGTTAAAAAACGCCTTCTTCCAATATTCAGTCATCGAACCTAAATTCGCCAGCCACTTGGCATTTTCTAAAGTCATTTCTCCTTCAAAAACCTCAAACAAAGACCAAAAAAAGGCAACTTTCCTAGGATCAGAGCTTTTTTTCCATTGCCCCATTTCACTCTGAATCTGACTTCGTTCGGCAGCACTAAATTCATTTAGCAGCTCGGATTCCAAGCGGCCGAAGAGGAGACACTTTTGCAAAAATGCTTTCCTGCGAAGAGGAAAAGGGTCGTCTTTGGACTTTACAATCTTGTTGAGGTCATCAAAGTAGGTGCCTATTGGAATCAGGCCCAACTTTTCAAAAGTCAATATCATCGTACTGCTATCTACGTATTTATTCTTATCCTCTAGGTTTTTGAATTCTCTCAGAGCAAGAATCGGTTGAGCTACAGTTTTCGCCGTAAGACTTGCTGGTGCAGTGTTGGCTTCATAACTTTGACCACGAAGAATTCTGGTGCCGTCAGTGAATGTTCGTCCGCCAATAATTCTTAAAGAAAGATGATCTTCAGCCCGTGAGTAACTATTCGGAAAGTTGTAATCATGGGTGTGGGGCGTGAAATCCAACAACCGACCGGAGTGGGCTGGGATTATTTTTTCTTTAACAAGCTCCGTTGTTGCTTCCATATTTGAAATTCCGTTGTGGTCACCAAGATCTTCGGGAATTCCCAAAAGATATCCTTTTTCAAGCACAGATTGGCGAACTGCTTCTAACATTCCAGGGAGATCCTCATTGGCTACGTTCTGAATCTTGTCAATGAAAGCGACTTTGTGCTCTTTTTGGGTTTTTGGATTCTTTGCAGTTCCCAAGACCACAGTGATGTGTCCTGAAGAATGATGATTCAAATCAGTCCTGGTGAAATAGTAATAATTCGGATCAAGAGCTCTCGAAAAATAGGTTCTTGATGAACAGTCAGAGCCACCAATGCAAGAACGAAAGGCTGCTTCATGAATTGATAATGATCTTATGCGCACGGGATCTCCCTTTACTTCGACATAAGGAAGGTCCACTACATATCTCGTAAACCTAGCGAGAATTTCTGAGACATTTTCAACTTTTCCCGAAAAACTCGGAAACGGAATTTGCAAGGAATTCATCAATTCCAAAAAATGTCCCGAATATCCCAATTCGATCGCTATTGAATCTCGTTCATCAAAGATTTTGCTCAACGCTTCGATCCGATCGAGACCATTCTTGCTCTTGAGTAGAATCTGAGTTGACGAGTTAAAAAATCCTGCGGAAGCTACCACGTCCACCATAGCCTGACGTATCGGCAGAGAATCTCTACCCTGCTCCTCTATTCGCTGGCGGACGTGCTCCAAAGTTTTAAAAAGCGCGATCACTTTTGGCCGGTGTTCGGTGTAAGGATCAGCCAAAAATTTTCTACTTGTTGCGCTGATGATTGGCTCCAAAAACGCCAAGAACCGCTGTTGCAACAGAGCTTTTTGCTCTTTCAAATCATCTTTTGAGAGACCGGAAGGTAACTCTGGGTCCGTATAACCAATCATCTTCTTCCAGAATCCGATGTTGGCCTCGATCTGAAACCAGTTAGACTTAATCTGACCAACTGTTCCCGACGAAGATTTAATAAACTTATTCAACATCTCTGGAGACTTATAAATTCTGCGCATTGGCTCAATCACCACTTCCGCAAAATGCGGTTTGTAAAGCCCAGGATTCTCATCAATCAATTTTAGAACATCAACCAGGGTCTTCCCCACCGAAATCTTTGGATCACCAAACGCAGTTTTCAAATAGACTTCGAAAAGATCAGTCTGTCCCGGCCCCAGTAGCATTCCCCTAGTCAGGGCGTGATTAAAAGAAGCCAGATCGTTGATTTCCACCGCGGGTACTGCGGTGCCTTTGCCAAAGAGCGAGCGGCAAGAATTTTCGCTAGAAATCGAATTCTGGCTCAGCAAAATAGCCGTTCCAATTATAGCCAGGATTCGAAGGCTCAACATCTGTCGAAAATTTAGACAGCGATTGAAGAGGGGATGAGTTGAGTTTGAAACCAAAAAACAGGGTTCATTCATTCCCCTAAACTTTGCAAATCTCTCGCCCTACCAGAGGGGAGATCGATTTGATGTGCAAGTTTAGTTTTGATGATGCACTTAGAATAATTTCATTCCGATGGCTTCGGCGGTTTCGCCATCACCTTGGCCGAGTGGAAACGAAGGCAGGGGCTCCTTATCGGCCCACCAAGCCACGGAGCCGACCGTCGAGGGTTTTCCAATCTTTTGCAAAATCTGTTTCAAACCGAGCTCTTCGAGGACATTCATGGCCCGTTCTACATCCATGGCGTTTCGAATCAAATTCACTCCGAGAGTTTCAATTCGTGATTTCGAATAAGCAGTGTTGACGTCGCGATCGAATTTAAAACGCTGAATCACCGCGCGCGCCTTTTGTAAATCTTCAGGTTTTAATGCGAGTCCGTATTGGAAGGCCTTCGTGAGAAAACGCAAAACCGAAAAAATCTCTGGGTTGTCGCCGCGTTTAGCGGCTTCATTTTTCAAATGATGGTCGGAGTCATCGTAGGAAATTTGCCAAGCCAACACGTCGCTGATGAATTTTGTGGAAACACCATTGAATTTTTTTAAATCACGGATCGGAGGTTTCTGACTGATGGAGATTTCAATCATTGTTGTGGAGTTGGAATCGGTGTGTTGCAAGCGAAAATCTTTATCTTCTAGAAGCGAAAGTTTTTTTCCGTCGGTCATTCTCAGACTGCGGACTTCCCAGGCGGACTTTGAGCCATTTTTGTAATTGTATTTTTCGCTCATGATTTTTTGAAGCTCGGCCGCTTGTTCGACGGTGCCGTCAACGACGATATCGACATCTTGAGTGGGTCGAAAAATATTGGTGTAGCCGAAGTCAAATCTCAACGGATGGAGGTTTTTATCACCGGCTAAGCGTAATAAGTCCCAATGACAATAGTGTGCGTAAGCGGCGGCCGCTCCCCCGAAGATCCAGACCTTCACGCCAAGTTTCGAGGCCTGTTCGCGTAAAAACACGAGCTCTTCAATATCGGAAATATGTTCGACGATGGCCGTTTCGAGGTCTTTAGCACTAACTGTACTTCGATGAAGGGCCGGATCTCCCGCGCCGTAAGACGAGGGTGCCGCCCTGTTGTTTTGCGCGAACAGTTTTGGTGACGCCAATAATGTGCCGACGACTGTCGTTAAAATCAACAGGGTGCTTAATGTGAGGGTCGTAAACAGCGTGCGGTAAGAGGGGTCGAGCTCACGCACTTCTACCGAGTTCCAGGAGGTGGTCAGAACCTCCCCGAAGTTCCATTTTGAAGAATATCATTCTAGGTTGCAAATCCTATAACGACAGCGGTCGTTTTGGATTTCAGAACAATCCTGAATCCAAGGCCGACGCAGATCAAGTGTGATCCTTTTATCTAGCAAGGCACGTTGAACGGACCTCGCTAGACCGATCAATCAAATTAATAGATATAAGCGCGAATTTCTCCATCGGGAAATGTGGCCAACGCAATAGCCCTGTTATTTTCTAGGCACAACTTCGCAGTGCCCTTATCGTATTCGACTATGGCAACCAAGGCGTTAAGAGGAGTGTAGTTTTCCGAAGTCATATAGATCACGTCGTTGTTGCTGACTTGACGACCGCAGAGTGTCTGTGCCGCTTGAGCAAGTGAACCCAACATGACTAGGCTAGCAATAAGTATGGTTTTCATTTTATCTCCTTAGTTAGTTTTGAGAACCGGGGTGAAACAGAATTTACGCTCCTTTCTCCCCGTTGCCTCTACCCGGATTCTACCTTTTTAGGAGTCTTCAACATCGGAGTGTGACGAAATTTGGCGAATGCGACCAAAGTGCAAAAAAGTTTGATACTTTTTGAGCTTGCAACAATAAACTTGGGTACAAGCTTTGCACAAATCTGGGTGGTCTTGCTCTAAAATGAAAGAAAAGGAACCCATGAGGAGTTTTAGTTTGGCTGTGCTTTGGCTTGTCACATCAGTGACAGTCAATGCGGATGAGTATTTTCGTGAGCTTGAGCGATTTGCGCTTGCCAGCCGCCCTACCACGATCAATTTGAAAGACAACTCTGGAGTCGTTTTTGGTGGGATTACGCATCTGGGACTCTTGTTTACAACGCCATTTGTGGGAGTCTTCGCAACGGCTCTCCATGTGGTGGAGGGCGTGCCGGTGGATGTCATTGCTAAAGGCTTTGCGGACCAAGGGCTCCAATACTCTGATTACCACGCGTTTGAGATGTATCGAGAGGGAGAAAAGCTCGATGTGGTGTTATTTGTAAAAACGGACCTATTGACGAAAATGCCCGAGCCTCTGCCAAAACTTGAAATGCCCGAACCCGAATGGAATTTAGGAGACTTGCTAGCAAAGATGTATGAGCGCATTGGTGCAAATAATATGATTGATGAGGGCATCACAGAAGACCGTGCTTGGAGTGCTTGGCAGTTTGCAGACGGGACGCTAGATCTTTCTAAGCTCTCCAAGGGCCGAGTCCAAGCGGTGATGCCATCTTATCTTCACCTATCTATTGGTAGCCAGAATATGTCCTCACCAGGAAGCTCAGGTTCCATTTTATGGACCATGTTAACTCGCTGGGAAGAATATGCCTCCCTGTCGAACTTTCCGCTCGTGTGGCGAGTGGGCGGGGTTATCTCTTGTATTGAGGTCGCGCATCCCAACTACACTCGCGCCATCTCCATCGACACCATGCTAACCGCCACTCTCAAAGTGGTAAAGCGAGCAGATTTGGCGGCACGAACAGAGCTATCAGCCGTGGACCCCTCGGTTTGCAAACCGATTGATCGCCGCGGGGGTGGGGGCTTTCGCCGAGGATCAGGCGGGGGTTGAGGCCGTTAAAAATTCGGGATTGATTCGGTAGGTCCCAGCATCCACCAAAAGCCAATCCTTGCGCCCAACAACTTTACGAACTTTTACGATCAATTTATAAACGCGAGGGTCGTGAATGACCGGATCATATTCATAATTCCACAAGAGCTTACAGATTTGCGCTTTGCTCAAACCATTGGAGTGATTGGCAATGAGCTGAATGAATTGTGCGACTTCGCCTTTGGCTCCAGACCGAATTGAAGTTCCAAAGACTTCGGCGTTTTGTCCGCGATCCCAATTTTGAATCGAATTGAGACCATGAGCGTTTTTGATAAATTGCCACTCGACTTTGAGATCTTCCGAAAGCAAACCCAGTTGATCAAGGTGCCTTAAGAGTTTTTCTTTCGAGATAGGATCGGTTGTGTACTGATAAAGCTTGGCAAAGGCGTGTTGTTTTTTTTGATATTGGAGGACAAGGCCCAATCCTAGATACTCGTCCCCGGATTTTCGAGTCAGACGCTTTGTGCGTCGTTGGCGGCAAGAGGTTAGCACAAGAGATTTAGCCTCTGGCAGTCGTCCTGCCTTGAGCAGTTCAACAACTTTTTCAAAATCGCTTTGCAACTGGCCTTTCCGGGTTGCTAAGTGCTCTAAGATTCGAGCTTCGTGAACTTGAGCTCCGGCCTCTCTGGCAGAAGCGAGTGATCGGTTTAGCCAATTGTGAGCATGATCTTTGCGGCCCAGCTCATCATGAATCAAACCCAAGTGAAATTCGACTCTCAGTCGGCCAATGGGGTAGTCCATCTTTTCGATTTCGCGATAGGCTACAAAAAATCTAGCCTCGGCTTCCCTAAGTTGGCCATTGAAGAAGAAGCCCGTGGCTTCTTGATAGTGTTTCAGATAACGGCACCAGTTGTCTTGTGCCCAGCCAGACATCAGGTGCCATTTTGCGAGCCATTGTGCTCTGAGTGTTTCGTCATAAATGATTTCTGCTGTGCAAATGGATTGATGCAAGGCAAAGACCTTCGCGTAGAATGAACCCGTTTCGAAAAGAGCCCTAGATTGGGTAAATCCTTCGTCCCGTTGATCTTTAAGAAAACTTAAGGCGACAGCTGCACAACGTCCGATGTCACAGTCCTTGTTGCGCGCGAGCGTGGTCAGCGCTTGCAGATCGCCATTGCCGATCAACGTCTCTAGGTGTTGAATGTCAGTGAATTGCATGGCGACTCCGTGGCTGCAAGGATCTAACCTTGCCTTGCAGCCTTAAAGAGCAAGGAATGTGCCAGAAAGGGTCGGGTGGGGCAAAACTCGTCGTTCGGTTTTGGTTCCTGAATTGGGACTTTGTTTTCCATTCGACGACGGCATCTTCAACGTCCATTTTTTCGGTTCGTAATTGAACCGAA
>CALCCV010000367.1 GCA_937900305.1 uncultured Pseudobdellovibrionaceae bacterium
CAGACCTGGCGGACTATATTCGGAGAGGTCGAATCAATTCGACCGTCTATAACTTGCCGACCTATCGGTTAGACACAGCGGAGTGCCGCAATGATCTCCAACTGAGATTTCAATTGGATCAAGCCTCCCAAGAGCACCTGGCTCATTTCATTCGAGTGCCTACCACCATTTGTCGAAATGCCTATAAAGATTGTGCCATGCAAGGCTCTTGTCGGCTTGTCACTCAGGGGCGCAGATTTATGATTGGCTATGCCGGGCGCAATGATAGTGGCTATACGTTTCAGCTGAGAAATCCGGTGGAATGTCCTTATGGAACCGGGGCGAATTATGGGGGGAGGAGTGTTTGCATCGAGCCTTATTTCTCAGTGGCGGCAGACCTCTCGGTTTATCCAGTGGGAACGGTTCTTTACATTCCCGCGATGCGAGGAGTGCGATTGAAAAACGGGACCAAACATCATGGTCACTTCATCGTCCGAGATTCAGGTGGCCGTATCAAAGGTGGCAGTCGGTTTGACTTTGCCATTGGTTACGAGGATCCCAACAATCCCCAAAATGCGTTTTACCAAACAAAGGTGGGGCGAATGAATCCAGGTTGGGAGTACTTTGTGGTGAAGGGAAAAACGGCCGAAGCCTATCGCCGATTTCACAACTTTCCAGGTATCCGAAACCGATGATTTTGAATAACCCAGTCCTGACAAACTAAAATCTGAAAAACTAATTCCGTAAAAAACGAACTCTGAGAAAATGAAATCGGAGAAACCATCTCCCATGCCAAAAATTGCTCACCGAACGCGGATCTTTGATCAGTTGATTTCGCCCACGGTCCCTCTTTGCCCATCTTTCAATATAGAAAATTAGGTCTTTAGTTTGCAATGTTCTAGGTGTCAGTGAATCACGGAGGATTGCATTTGAAGCTCTCAAAAACTGTTAATGTCATGATGCTCGCAATTCCGTTTTTTATGGCATGCGAGTCAAAGGTGAATGAAAAGTCAGCTAGCCAGTCGGCGCCGGGTGGAATTTCAATTGAGGAACGCCTTTCGGGCCGCCAAAAAATGCTGGCCGTCTTTTCGTCGATCGATCAAGGATTGCGAAAGTCGAGACATATCTTGGATCTCTTTCGCAAACTTCAAGATCCATCTGAATCTCGTGGAGATTTTAAGATGGATTTGTTTTTGAAAATAAATTCCTTCTTAAACTCTGAGATTCCTCAACAGATCGATGGCATGCTCCAAGGGAAAATTGAATTGCCAGAGGATCTTCAGTCAGAAGCCTGCCATGAAGTTCAATTTCAAATCACCGTGAGTGAGTTCGGTTCTGCGGGCGAGAATGAAAAAAAACAATTTGAAGTTAAAATCGGTGATTGCAGCGGGAGCGGGACTTACAACACATTTTTGACGGGCTCAGTCGGTTCTTCTTCTTTGAATTGGAAGATTCATCCCGAAGCTTTGAGTGCCCTTTGGCGCGACAAATCCAGAACTGATGAGTACCTGGGCGGCAACACGGAAACGTGCAAAGTGGAATTCGTAAAAAATAGATATGTCGAGCGGGTGAATTGTCAAAATCTAGTTGTTTTCTTAAGTAAATCCGAAAGTGCTTTGGTCCAAAATTTTAGCTATGATGAGGCTGCTGATGACCGCTTGTCGCTGGAGGCAACATCCTACGAATCCGATAAGCCCAAAAGCAGTATTCGAATCAAGATTTCGGGGAATCAAGCTCCCGAAATCACTGTGCAGCCACTGGGCCTTCCTTCTGCCAGCGAAACACAATGAGAAAGCATTCCAAATTCCATTTTATAAAGATAATCATGTTAGGTGCAACTTTCACCTTCGTCATGGCTTGCAGTGACCGAGAAGAGAGGTCCGAAAGTCCAAAGATGACGGCTTATCGATTGATTGATGAAGGTCACACCGATGAAGCCATTGTTTTGCTGGAACAAGAATTGGCGAAGGATGATAAAAATCTCGAAATACGACTGGCATTGAGTTCTGCTTACGCACACAAATCTGGATTTCGTGTGCAAGCCCTCGTGCCGCTGATGAAAAGTTCAGAGTCTCTGGCAAGCTTTAAGGATACACCGGCTTTGCCCGCTGGCGGAGGGTTTTCGACCACCATCTCGAAAGAACTTTCAGCAGCTTTAACCATGATTAATAAAATTGTCGCCCAAATTCAGGTTTACAACTCTATTCCGAGTCTCGATGCCAACGGAGAGATCTTTCTACTTTATGCGCTGAAGCTGCTGAATGTACCAGGGATCACTTCCCGCGAGGCGAATTATAGACTCATATTGAGAGTTGTTTTGATGAAGTACTACGTTGAAAAATTTGTTTTTGGTGCTTCACAAGTGGATGACAAAAGTGAATCGGGCAGTTGCGAAATTTCGCCGAGTAAAATTAGCGAAGCGGTGACCGTCATTGGTGGTCTGGTTTCTGACATTCTTCTGGATTTATCTCTGACGCAACCCAAGGAGAAAGAAGTTTTTGAAACCAAATCCAGGCAGGTGGCGCTCAATGTGGATGAGATCAATTCCTACACCACTCTTTTGTCTGCATCTGATGGAAACTCGAAAGCACTGTTTGGCCAAGTCGCAAAAATTCTGGGACTCAAGGGAGTCATGGTATGCGAATAGGTTTGTTGATCTCTCTGGTTGGATACCTATTTGCATCGTCGGCAGTGGCGCAACTTTATCTCTCCCGCAATGCGCGCACCTTTGAGCGGTTGCTTGGCGCCGTACTCTTCCCGCAAGGCCATTAATCCAGGCATTTCCGTTTCAGCAATATTAATTTCTTTACGCCCCCACGAGCTTAAAGAAATATCCGCTACTTTATAGTCACTATCTGTACGGGTGTCTTCATTCATTTTTGTTGAGCAACTTAAATTCATTATTTTTTCTTCCAGGTGTTAAACTCAATTTTAGTCATGGACCCCGCGGTCAAGCCGCGGGGACTCGATAATAGGGGATTGTAATACAACAGCTGCTTATAGAAACCTTTTTAACGTATCTACTTTATCCAAGCGCTCCCAGGGAAATTCTTCACGTCC
>CALCCV010000368.1 GCA_937900305.1 uncultured Pseudobdellovibrionaceae bacterium
TCTGGGCGAGTTTTGGCCCTGCATCTCTTGCAATCGATCTTTCACCCACTGTGTTTTGGCGAGACCTTCTCGTCGCAGAAGCGCGATCGGATGATCTTCGGCCTCGTACCAATTCACTGTGTGGTCTTGGTAGAATTCGTTGTTCACCATTTGAGCTTTTAAATTTTTTTGATCTTTTTGAACTTTGTCCATTTCTCAATCCTGTTTTGCGACTCGTAAATCCATGCAACTGCCAAACATCGTGAGGCCGGGGCCGAAGGCGAGGCTGATCACAGGTCGATCCTTCATCGATGGCTCAGCCATGGAATCGGCCAGCAGCGAAGACCAGACGTGCGGGAGTGTGCCCGATGACATATTGCCGTAAGCTCTAAGGGTTTTTTGACTGTGTTCAATCTGCCAAGCTTCGAGTTTTAAAAAGTCGGCCAGTGTATCGATGATGCGCGGACCTCCAGGATGAATCGCAAAATAGGCCCGCTGGCGAACCTCGTCCCAATTGTAACCGGCTTTGCTGGTCAATTCAGTGACAAAGTCCAAAACGTGAGCTTGAATTTTTTCAGGAACATCTCGAGCCAAAGTCATAAAAAAAGCTTTGTTGTTCAAATCCCAGGTCATACTTTGTGCACTGTCAGGAATGATTTTTTCTAAAAAGCTCAGAATTTCAAATTTCGACCCGCTCAGTTCGGAGCCGGCAGCGTAGGTGATGTGTCCATCGGCAAATAAGGATTGGACCACCAGCTGTTCGGGTGAGTGCAAGGAGGGATCCAGGTGCAGGGTGCAAAGTTCATTGTGTAAAATTTGAACTCTGGACCCATCGCCACGCGCTCGCAAAAAATCCCATGCGCTTCGACAAGCTGGCAATGAGGCGTAACATCCCATGTGATAAAAGTGCAAAACTTCTGTGCGACTCCATTGGCGAGCCAAAGAAATTTTTTGAACAGCACTTGGAGAGGTGTAACCAGTGCAGCTGACGTGCATCAATAGATTCGGCGGAGGGAGGGTGGGCGGCAGGAGCTCTTCAGCTCGCTCTTCACAAATTTCGCGATAAAACTTCATTCGTTCGGTTAAACCCATGACCGTTTCGGAATCGACAAAGGTTTCGCGAACCTCTTTGGATTCAAGGCCATAAAGTGGATGTTCATAGCCGCGGGTGTGGATGCGTTCAGCGGAGCAGCTAAATCGTTGCAGAAGTTTTTGGTAAGTCTCTACGGATCGAGATGGATCTGCTTGCGCATGAATCCAACCGAGCCACTGGAGAGCTTCGCCTTGCAATTTACTGAATTGGGGTCGACGGATTTTGAATTCACCTAGATACACGCGGTGAGTTCTAACATCGCCGATCTTGACCGACAACGGCTTTAACAGTCTTTGGTCGAGTTTCTGTGGTTCGTGCGGGAAAGTTTTGGCCCAAGCTCACCGATTTCAATAGCCTAGTCTGGAATCGGATATTCGAATTTTTAAGGAGTCGAAATGAAACAGAAGATCATTTGGGGAGTTGTGCTCATTGCGGCACTAGCAGCTTGCCAGCACATGAAAACATCAGATCAAACTTCTGCCAAGGAGACCGGACTGCAACCCAGTGTGTATCGCGGATTGGCTTCGGATCAAGACGAAGGCGCTGGCGTCGAAGATGCAAAGCTGTGGAGTGTTTTCTGCAAAGCCGACGGTGGAGCCGACTCCGCCTCGATTCCTGAACCAAATATGGAGTCGTCACTCGTTAGATCTGCGGCTGAGAAATTCAAAGCGGTGTCGCCAAATTCAATTTATCTATATCCAGTTGTGACTAAAGCTTATCAATTGCGCAAAGGAAAAACTCCCAATGAAATCGCTCATAATTTTTTGGTTTATCTGTGCGGCGAGTTTCGGGACCGACCTCGACTGTTGCGAGCAAAACTTTTGTGGCTGAAAAATTTCAATAAGCTGCCCAATCAAGCCCAGCAGCCTGTGCAAGGTCTCGATACCGGAGTGAACATTTGGACGAAGATGACGGCCGCTGCTTATGGACCGTTTTTGATATTTTCGTCTTCGCTCTACAGCCTTCGGCAAAGTCAACTGCAAGATCACAAATTGACATTCGGATCGATCACCGGGGTGGATCGATCCGTGCCCGGAATCTCGGTGTGCACGACGAAAGTGGCCTTTAATGAATACATCGCCAAAAATGAAAAGCTTGTTAAAGATCTTTCAATTTTCAGTTCTCCACAGGATCTGAAGTGGCTCAAAAACTCCATCAAATCGTTGGAAGAGGACATTGCGCAGTACCCTGAAAAAATAATTCTCATCAATGGCAAAGCTGCGCTGGCGAAGAATGCTTGGGATGATGCCAAAGACAAGTTAGCGGCCGATCCCGAAAATGCAACATTGGCTGCCCTAGTCTCGAATGCGGAATGGGAATACAACTACGCCGTTCAAGATTTGCAATACTCTGATCTGGCTCAAATGAAAACATCGCTGGCCCGTTCTCTTGAGAGAGTGAAAGAGTTGGAGGAGAAAGCGTTGCAGGCGCAACCGATCATTGAACAGACGTTGACGAAACTGGAAAATCAGGTGGCCGAATACAAACAGAAGGGCTGGTGCACACAGGCGGACGTTGATGATTACTATGACTTTCGCGGAGATTCAAATTTCAAACCCAATTCGCCCGAAAGCAACGGCATGATCTGGTACACACTCTATGTAACAAGCAAATGTAAAAATCCGATGGAGGCACTGCCACCTTCCGATGCCAATCGGGCTTCCCCGACATTGGTGGATTCGGAAACTTGCCAGAATTATTTTCGAAAACCGTTTCAAACCCGTTGGTCGGCCGCAAAGGCAGGCCTCGGTGCGTGGATGTTGTATTCCGAAGATTACGCAAAACAATTTGCCAGCGATGATTCTCAGCAGATCGTAATTTATCCTCACAAGTTCATCGGTGCTGAAAGTTATCGACCCTTTTCATATTCGTTCATTCAAGGTGGTGAGCCTCTCAATCAATATGTGGTCGGAGATCTATTGTCGGCTTTTCGTATGAAAGATTTGGCTTTCAATGGCTACACCAATTTGGGTAAATTGGACGCGAGTCGCGAAGTGAAGAAAGAACTTGTCTACACTCGATTGCGTGATGCTGTGAATCGCCATACGAATTGGTACGCCTCGGGTTGGGATGATCGAATGAATGACGAAAAGTCGTTTCGCCAGCAAGCTTACTCGCCCTTTGTGGCGAGCTCATATGAAATGAGCAAATCCGATGGCTTTACTGCATGTGGCCCCACGGTGCCTTGTCCTCCCGATGGCTTTAAGCACTGGATGTTTGTATTTCGGGTGAAGGGCAGCAATTGGTACACTCCTGATCGGTTAGGCAAAGGAGATGGAGAGCCGATCGACTTCGAACGCATGTGGTTTGACGAAACGTCTTTCGGAACCACTGGACTAGCTAAGGAAGAGCGCGCTTGGGACCGCTTGGGAACTGCACTGGAAGATGAATTGCAGGGCGGTGCGATCTTGTATCTTCACAACATCGCCTCGAGTGGTGAGGTGAGTGACGATGGACTCAACGGAGGTGGCCAATGACATTGAAAATTTCTCGTTTTTTTCGTTTAGGATTTTTTGTTTTGGTTTCAGGCCTAACGATGGCAGAAGGAGCGCTGGCAAAAACGGAATCTCAGCTCATTGCTCGCAGAGAGTTTCGGGATTGGCGCGAGATGGGGCGCCTGCGCACTTGTTTGATTTATAAAGTGAGCGACACGAATGACAGTCTCGATGGAAGATCCGTTAAACACTTGGACGACGGTGAGACCATTCAAAGCTACACGCTGGCCTATGGCCACGTCGATAAGGAGGATCTGGTCAGCATCAACTCGTTGATCAAAAGAGCCAGCCTGGTCGGAACTGTTGAAGACGGGTCCGATCAAAAGGCCGAGGAAATGAGACTTAGTAAAAACAATTTAGACGCTTCCGCGCGGCTCAAAGGTTACAAAAGTTTTGCTCGCTATGGCGAAGTTAGCTACTTCGCCATCCCTGAAAGATCTCAGCAACGGCCGGTTCGATTTTTTGGCGCCCGCCACTCTGGCGGAGTTGGCAAGCATCGGGTTCCGATTAACGTGCTGAAAATGGATTCGAAATGGTCTGAACCGTTGGCGAGAACCATTGATCGATATTGCGAATATGCGCCCTCTTTGGCGGCTAAGGCAGAAAAACGCTAGAGATCTCACGTCCCTAGTCAGAACTGTCATATGTTTTGACAGTTCTGGTGTTTTTGCAGAGTCCATGGCAGACCTCCCACGACGGGGTTAAACTCTGCCCATGAAATTAAAATGTTTTTTTACGGTGGTGTTTTTCATGGGTGCAGTGGCTCAGGCGCGCTATTGCGAAGGCAACAAGACGGTGACCGAAACCGCGCTCCTGGAAGCCCAGTCTGAACGGCGCGGCTGTGATCGGAGCACCGGTATCGTTCGCGGACTGTCGCAATCAGCGGCTTGGACGGCGAAGCAGTGCGGATTGATCGCGTGGGCCGAAGCCAATGCAGCCGGAGCCTGTGTGGCTCACCGCCCTCGCACCGCCAACTTTCAAAAAGTGGCTAGTGATAGCGATAGCGGTTACCGCGTTTGCTTTTGCAGCGTGAAGGCGGCTCGGAGTTATGGCTACAGGGTCGCCAAGGCACCCAGGTCCCTGTCGGCCCGCTGAAACTGGCGTACTTGTTTGCGTCTGCAATTTTGATTTCGTTGATTTCTGCGACTCCCTTTTTACCTTTGGATCTTTGGAAATACTTAGATAATTAACTTGCCGACTTCGCAGGATGATTGAGAAGAAATAAATTGTGGTAGGCGACGTAAATCATCGCGTGCGCCTCAAGCCGCTC
>CALCCV010000369.1 GCA_937900305.1 uncultured Pseudobdellovibrionaceae bacterium
CTATAACATAGGTCCAAGCAGGTTTAATATTCCAGGTTTTAAAGGCTCTCCTAAATTTACTGGTTTTTACGCTGAATCATCTAAAGCGATGACTGGAGGGAGTTCCGGTAAGTCATCTCAAGTTTCTGACCTTGACCTAGAAAAAGCTAAGAATACAATGAGAGAAAACCTTGAGAAGACTTTATCTGAAAAGCTTTCAAAAGATGTGCCTGAAGACTTTGCTTTTTCAAAAGACATTTTTTTAGACAATAAATTATTTTTAAAAAAAAAATCTAGATGCAAGCAAATTTGATTGCAGTCTGCAGAAAATCTTAGATGTAATTAAATTAAAACTTAGCCACCATCAATGCGCCGGTGGCGCTTCGGACTCGGACTTCGCTTTCGCTGCCAACCAGTCGGGAACCATCCTGCCCTGATGGCAAAATGTGCAAGACGCAAGCTCACTTTTTTTGCCGTCAAAGCCGCGAGCTTTGAGAATTTCGACGATTTCGATGTGCGCCTTGGCCTTGGCAAAGCGGGGATTGGAGGCGTCGGCAAAATTTTTGAGACTGTGACAATCGATGCAAGTGGCGCCGAGTTGCGCTGAGATCTGCACCATCTGTTCGCGAATGGCCTCTTCGCGAAGCTTTAGAGGATCGGCCGGACTGGCCACCGCTGATTGCCATAGGGCGCTGGCCAAAATCACAGTCAGCCAAGCTCGCCGCCAGTTGCGCGATTCCTGAGCGTGAGGTCTCCTTCGAATTCGAAATTTCACACAGTCGAAATCATTCATGATCTATTCTTTCGCGATTTGCTCGACGCTGCCAAGCTTCACGTTGACAAAGCGGCAGGGGTCTAGGAGCTTTTCGACTTTGGAACATAATTTTTCTTTTTCGTTTCGTCCTTTCGATTTCCAGCTCGGCATCAACGGCTCGCACTCCAGCCTCATTGACCAATGCCACGGTGCCTAGCGATGGAGCCAGCGTTCCATCTAGCGATGCATTTTTTGCCAGCAAAGGGGACATCGACACGGCCAGCACCTTTTCGGCGTCTACGAATGTGTTGGCGTTGAGCAATGGCAAAGGCAACGTTCAAGCCCGATGGAATTTGACGGATCGTTTTGCGGGCCTGTTGGGTTGGAAGTCTTATGCGCAAAAGCAGGGCAATCGTCCAAAAATTCTCGGTGAAGTGACTGTGGAGCGATCGCAGTACTTTTTGGGCACGGCGTATTCCGTTTGGGGTCGTGAAAAGCGTTTCGATATTTTGATCATTCCTGCCATTGGTTTTGGCAGTGAAACGGATCCCGTCAATGTCGACAATCGCTCCGGAGTTTCATTGGGAGCTTTGGGCCAGTGGCGCTTGGGAAATCATGGCCAAATGATTCTTGAGGCGGGAATTCTTGCTGACAATTTGGACGGAGAAATGAAAGGTGATGGATATCTCGGCACCGGTTTTCAGTTCTAATCTGAAATTTAACCAAAAGCTGAGTTGCGCAGCGATCGGCGAGAGTTTTTGAAACCCATTTATTGAATCCAAAAAAACTGCAAAGTTTTTGCTCCAAATTGAATTTGATCGCTGTTGCAAATGATCACAGTTCGAAAACAGAGGCGAAAGTTGACGACTCTTTTCGCCCAATGATACCCCTTAGAGACCCAGTTCATTTAGGGCCGAATGGCCAAGGCGGATATCATGACGATCAAGGATGCAAGTGAAGGTGCCTCGAGTGAAGCGGCCGTGGCCGCACCCAAACGACCGACTTCCATTCGAGGGCTTGCGGATTTGCAAACTCTCGTCAGTCTCAGCAAACGCCGCGGGTTTGTTTTTCAAAGCAGCGAAGTTTATGGCGGCTTAGGGAGTTGTTGGGATTACGGCCCGCTCGGGTCCATCATGAAATTCAATGTGAAGATGGCTTGGTGGAAGTCCATGACCCGTCGACGAGACATCGTCGGTATTGACGCCGCCATTTTGATGGCACCCATGGTGTGGAAAGCTTCGGGTCACGTCGATGGGTTTTCAGACCCCCTCGTGGATTGCAAATCCTGTAAGACACGTTTTCGCGCCGACAACACGGAATCGTACCTGACTAAAAAAGAATGCCCCAATTGCAAATCCAAAGATCTTTCGGAGCCGCGCCAGTTCAATCTCATGTTCAAAACACACATGGGACCAGTTGAAGATTCGGCTTCGGTGGTTTATCTGCGTCCCGAAACGGCGCAGGGGATTTTTGTTAACTTTTTGAATTGCCAAGCGACTTCGCGTTACAAAGTGCCCTTCGGAATTGCGCAAATTGGCAAAAGTTTTCGCAATGAAATCACGCCTGGAAATTTCATCTTTCGCACCCGCGAATTTGAACAGATGGAAATGCAGTACTTTGTAAAGCCTGGGACGGACGAAAAGTTTTTTGAAGAGTGGAAAACAACGCGTTGGAACTTTTTGTTAAAGTATGGCTTGAAGGCTGAAAATCTGCAATTCCATCCTCACGAAGGCAGCGAATTGGCCCACTACGCTCGCGCGGCGGTGGATGTGCAATTCAAATTTCCAATGGGCTTTTCGGAGCTCGAAGGCATTCACAATCGTGGCGATTTCGATCTCACTCAGCACAGCAAGTTTTCCGGCAAGTCGCTGGAGTACTTCGATGAAGCTAACAAAGAAAAATACATTCCCTATGTGATCGAAACGGCGGTGGGCTGTGATCGTTTGTTTTTGGCGCTGATGTGCGATGCCTATCGCGAAGAAGTTTACCAGGCCGAGGGGGGAGCCGAAGACATTCGCGTGGTTTTGGGACTTCATCCTGAAATTGCGCCGATCAAAGTGGCCATCTTGCCGCTCTCAAAAAAAGAAGAGCTGAGTGCCGTGGCCGAAAAAGTTCGTGAAGAGCTGGCGCAGACCTGGGATGTCACTTATGACGAAACGGGCAGCATCGGGAAGCGCTATCGGCGTCAAGATGAAATCGGAACTCCGTTTTGCGTAACGATCGATTTTGAAACGGCGCAGGACCAGGCCGTCACCATTCGCCATCGCGATCGCATGACCCAAGACCGAGTGCCGATGACTCAGTTGCAGTCGTACATCACCGAAAAATTAGCGAAGTGGAGTTGATCCGTGCAAACACTAGAAAATCGAAGCACATCCCTCAAGAAACCTGAGAAATTTGTTTACTTTTTTTCGGCAGATGAAACCGATGGCAACGCCGGAATGAAAGATGTTTTAGGTGGCAAGGGCGCAAATTTGGCCGAGATGTCCAATCTAGGATTGCCCGTACCGCCAGGATTCACGATCTCTACCGAAATCTGTGCTCACTACTACGAAAATGAGCAGTTGCCGCCTTGGGTGAAGCCCGAAGTGGAATCGGCTCTTCGCAAAGTGGAAACAAAGCTTGGCAAAAAATTTGGCGACGTTGCCAACCCTCTGCTGGTGAGTGTGCGTTCAGGGGCCAGGGCCTCAATGCCCGGCATGATGGATACGATTTTAAATCTTGGCTTGAATGATCAGACTGTGGAGGGGCTGGCAAAGTCGTCGCAGAATCCACGATTTGCTTGGGACTCTTATCGTCGCTTTATCCAAATGTATTCTGATGTGGTTATGGGGATGAACTCCTCTTTACTGGAAGTGACGCTTGAAGATTTAAAAGAGGCCAAAGGTGTTCACTTGGACACCGATTTGAGCGAGGCCGATTTGAAAGAGTTGGTTAAAAAATTCAAAGAGCTCGTTTCGCAAATGGTGGGTCGACCCTTCCCGCAGGATCCCAATGAGCAACTGTGGGGCGCGATCTCGGCCGTATTTAAAAGCTGGAACACTCCGCGCGCCATCACCTATCGCGAATTGCACAACATTCCGGTGCAGTGGGGAACGGCGGTGAACATTCAATCCATGGTGTTCGGAAATATGGGTGATGATTCTGCAACGGGCGTGGCTTTCACTCGCGATCCGTCAACGGGAGAAAGGTATTTTTACGGCGAGTTTTTGGTGAATGCGCAAGGCGAAGATGTGGTGGCGGGAATTCGCACTCCCCAGCCGATCACTTCGCGCGAGGCCAAAAAGGCCGGCACCAAATCTCTCGAAGATGTTTTGCCGCAAGCTTATGACCAGTTGGTGAAAATCTATCAGAAGTTAGAGACTTACTTTCGTGACATGCAAGACATTGAGTTCACCATCGAACGCGGTCGGCTGTGGATGTTGCAAACTCGAACGGGTAAACGCACGGCCTCGGCGGCTCTGCAAATCGCGATCGACATGATCGATGAAAAGCTGATCAGCGAAGAAGAAGCGGTTTTGCGAATTGATCCCGCGTCTCTCGATCAGCTCTTGCATCCCACCTTGGATCCAAAAGCGCAAAAGACGCAACTCGCTCGCGGTTTGCCAGCCAGTCCCGGTGGCGTCTGTGGCCAAATTGTTTTCTCTAGCGAAGAAGCGATTGAGTGGAAAGAGCAGGGCAAAAAAGTCATTCTCGTTCGGGTGGAAACCAGCCCCGAAGACATCGGTGGCATGATTGCGTCGCAGGGAATTCTCACCACTCGCGGTGGCATGACCTCGCACGCGGCGGTGGTTGCGCGTGGCATGGGCAAGTGCTGTGTGGCTGGTTGCAGTGAAGTGGAAATTGACTATAAATCCGAAACCTTGCGGGCCAAAGGTTATGTGTTGAAGAAGGGTGATCTGATCACCCTCGACGGCGGAGTGGGAGATGTTTACTTGGGCGAAGTGAAAACCATCGACCCAGTTTTGAGCGGAGCCTTTGATCGCATCATGAAAGTGGCTGACCGAGCGAGGACTCTGAAAGTTCGCGCCAACGCCGACACACCCAAAGATGCGCAAGTTTCGCGACAGTTCGGTGCCGAGGGCATTGGTTTGTGCCGAACCGAGCATATGTTTTTTGGCGCCGATCGCATCGATGCCGTTCGCGAAATGATTTTGGCAGACTCGCTGGCCGAACGTGAAAGGGCCTTGGCCAAATTATTGCCTATGCAGCGCTCAGATTTTTATGAAATCTTCAAAATTATGATTGGTTTTCCTGTGACCATTCGTTTGCTCGATCCACCCTTGCACGAATTTGTCCCGCACACCGAAAATGAAATGAAGGACTTAGCGCAACGAATTGGCTGGGATCTCGATCGGTTGCGAATGAAATTGAAATCATTGCATGAATTCAATCCGATGCTAGGCCATCGCGGCTGTCGGTTGGCCATCACGTATCCCGAAATTTATCGCATGCAGGTTCGCGCAATTGCCGAAGCTGTCGCGCAACTGACGAAAGAGGGTCAAACGATCAGTCCCGAAATCATGATTCCTTTGATTGCGACTGATCGCGAGCTGGAGATTTTGCGCGACCTTGCGAAGTTAGAAGTTGAGCGCGTGCAAAAAGAAAAAGCGATTCGGTTTACCTACACCATTGGCACCATGATCGAGCTTCCGCGAGCGGCGGTCACCGCTGACAAAGTGGCGATTCATGCGGATTTTTTCAGCTTCGGCACCAATGATTTGACGCAAACCACTCTTGGACTGTCTCGCGATGACTCGAGTCGCTTTCTCGGCACCTATGTTTCTCAAGGCATTTTAGCTCGTGATCCCTTCGTAACAATTGACCAAGAAGGCGTTGGCAGCTTGGTCAAGATGGCGGTTGACTTAGGACGAAGGACGAGGCCAGATTTGAAGACAGGCGTGTGCGGAGAGCATGGAGGGGACCCTGATTCTGTGGTGTTTTTCCACGGCGTCGGCCTTGATTATGTGAGCTGTTCTCCCTACCGGGTGCCGATCGCGAGACTTGCGGCGGCGCGCGCGGCCTTGCTGGCAAGGAAGGGTCAACATTGAGAATTAAGAAGATCGAGCTGGTTGGATTTAAGTCGTTCAAAGATCGCACTGTCATTCAATTTGATGCGGGGATCACCGGCGTGGTTGGTCCCAATGGTTGCGGCAAATCCAATATCGTAGATGCTCTGGTTTGGGTCATGGGTGAAATGTCCGCGAAAGATTTGCGTAGATCGGAAGAGCACACGTCTGAACTCCAGTCACGGCTACAGATCTCG
>CALCCV010000370.1 GCA_937900305.1 uncultured Pseudobdellovibrionaceae bacterium
CAGGATCACGCAAAGAGGTTGAGGGACTCCATACTTTTGCAAAAGTGGACTTTGCGACACGATGAAAATTTTTGTCGTCTGCGTTTGCGGTGTCGGCGCATGATGGATCTCTATCTATTGAAATTTTTTAAATTTCTTTTGACCGAACCCGGCTCTCCCGAAGTTCACTACGTCTTAGGAGCATTGGCGCTTGAAAAGCGCGTCCTCAGGCATTACGCCGAAGTGAGCCAGCTTCACCCCTCGATTCTGGTGAGCCACGTTTTACAAACCATAATTGGGGAAGAGGCACAGCATCTGCGCCAGCAGAGTGAGGCGAAGGGTCTTTTGAATTTGAAATCTGAGCAGGTCGCGCGAGTCGTCGCTCGAGAGTCCGAGTTCTTTCAAGAGATGATGATGGGATTTTCGGAGGTGAGTTCGTGAGCACGGCTTTCATTTATCCGGGGCTAAATGGTCTGCTCAGAAAAACGGATCGGCGCAGATTCTTGCATTTGCCTCAGGTTCAGCGCCGGCTTGGGCAGGCTCAGGAGATTCTTCAGGATGAATTTCAAATTGAAATCGATTACGATCTCTTCCTAAGTGGCTCGAAAGAAGAAGTCTATGCGGTTCACAATGTCAACCTGGCGGCGGTTGCCATTTGTGCCATCCAGGTCGGAGTTTCAGAGTGTTTGGCTGAAAAATTGGAGCAGCCACCCGACTGGGTGATGGGCTGTTCACTTGGGGATTTGGCGCGCTCGGTCTTTGCTGGAGCCTATGATTTTTCTGCGGCGATCATCAACCACATTCAATTCACAAAACACATTGATGGCATCCAGAGAGTCGGAAAAAACATCGGCCTTTCGAGTTCGACTCAAGCCAAATTTAACGATGCGGATTTCGCAGAATTCGATCGATTGCAAGTCGATGTATCGCGGCTCACGCCTCGATTTTTAAACATTGGCGGTCGTTTTGAAGATCTGGCCCAGATTGAAGCTCTCGCCGTCCTGCGAGGGTGGAACGCCCAAGACATTTTGCAGTATCCAGCCCATTCACGTTACATTCGTCCCTATGTCTTGCCCGTTGCCGATCGATTTTCAAAAGTCATCGTGAGGCCCCCCGAAGTTTGCATGTATTCGAGTTTTTCGAATCAAGAGTTAACGGATCCTCAGGTGATCCGAGAGGAATTTCTATTGAGCATCACCCAGACAATTCATTGGTCGTTGGCGATTGAAACTCTCGTTCGCGAAAAGAAAGTCCTGCGCTTCGTGAACGTGGGTCCCTGTCGCAGCCTGATATTGATGATGAGAGACATCGATAAAAATATCGAGTGCGTCGATGCGCTGGAAATTTTAGCGGTCTAAATTTTTTAAAGACTCACGGACTTTTGCGCTTCGGTTTCGTCTTTGGGAATTCGTTTCTCCCAACCCTTGGCCATCGGCCGGTCGATTTCGGCGAAAAATTCATGCTCCGCTTCGTTGGCTAAGAGGGTATTCATTAAGATTTCGGGATGAGCCTCGCGGGCGTCCAGCCAGCTGCTAAACGCTGCTGGCTTGAGAAACAACGGACAGCGATCGTGACCAGTTTCAAAAATAAATCCTGGCGGATCTTTGGTGATGATGGAAAATGAGGTGATCACTTCGCCCGTGTCCCGATGGATCCACTCGTCAAAAATTCCCGCAGCCCACAGCAGGTCTTCTGCTTTGGAGAAAAACCGCACCATGTTTCCAGCAAATTGGTTTGTATAAATGGGCTCCACAAAGCGAGAGATTGGAATCACGCATCTGGATTTAACGAAAGGCTTTTTCCAGGTGGGTTTCTCGAGAACTGTTTCGATCCGTGCATTGTGAGTGGCGAATTTCATCTTTGGTTCTTTGGCCCAGGACGGGATCAGCGAGAAATTGGCGTCGATCAACTGATAGCCAGCGGGAGCGCCTCGCACGATGGGAGCTAGACGATAAGGTAAAATTCGAAGATCTATCGTGAAATCGTCGTGGTCCACTCCGATGAGAGGCAATCCCAGAGATTTGCGCAGGCGATCGATGGTGGTGTGGAGGAGATACTGAGCACACATGTCCTACTATTACCACAAGAAGTCCCTCTACTCCAGACAAGGCTCCAGCCTTCTGACAAATCGCAGAGGCGTTTCCATCCTCGTCATAGCGACACAACGCCAGGTTCCCCATGCCCCTTTTATTCCCAAAAAACCTCCTAAACTTGCAATCCATCTAACAACTTTCACCTCTACGGGTGGACTCTTCGGAAAGGATTTTGTTTTTTGACTTTTTCTCTACAGAGAACTCTGAGCTCGGGATTAAAAAAATCGATTTGCGGCGGGTGTTCATATCGGGATTTCATGGCCACGAGTCAACCAGAAATCTGCAAGATTTTGAAGGTCAGATGCAGCAATCTTGCAGATTTTGAAATGAGTATTTTCCATCCAAGCCAATAACATCAACAAAATTTGTATTATCTTGGCCGACTACCTAATTCTAATCGCTAAAGTAGCTGCAAATTTATTGAACCCTATATCACTCGCGGCACGAATGGACGGAAGATTATTTTCATGAGTCCAATACTGCGGTCCGAGTTTCATTTGAAATATAGTTTCAACAATTGCGCTAATAGCCTGCTTGGCATATCCGCGACCTCGAAATGCTGGATGAGTTAGAATTCCAATGTGAGCCACGACTTTTTCCATTAACTCAAAGCCTGCCGCCGTTACGATCTTTTCATTTTGGAATACAGCCTTGACAGGGGGGCGCCTTGTTTGAAGGGAACTAAGTTCTACCTCATCGGTAGGACAGGCGAGCAAAAATTCTTCAAATGATTCCCAGGCTGAAAGTTCCCTGACATTCTCGTCATGACATTGGAGGTAATTCTCAGGTGTGATTTGCCCAAGCCAGGCTGGACCAACTACTTTTTCAAATTTATCCCCGAGAAAACTTTGAAAGACCAAGGGGTCGAATGCTGCTTCTGCCGACATCTGGTGAAATGAATTTTCTATTCCCTCAACTAATCCTCCGGGTGCGGAAATTAGGCAGGTATCTTCGCGCTTGAATACCATAATGCCTGGATAGCCGCTTAGCGTTCCATGAGAACGAACAACGGTTTTCTTAGAGTGCAAATCCGTTTCGGAGCAACCTAACTCCTCAAGCCAATAATTTTTTAAGATGTCAGAAGGACTGTAGGACATATACTCAGGCTACCAAGGTGACCCTAAAAAGTCGCTTCAAAAAGAAATATTCACTTAGGCCCAAAGTCAGCGACTTAGCGGACAAATTAAATCTCCGTTTAAAATTGAGGAGCCCAGGCACATCTTGCTACTTCCTAGGCGGACTGTCCGCACGAAGATCTAGCCTTTCATTCCCCAACAGAAAAATTTATAATCGGTTCATGACTAGGGGATCATACTTAACTCGAACTCAGATTCTCGTAATTTTAATTTCGCTTGTTCTGACAGAAATCGCATCGGCTCAGCTCGCAAGTCGAACTAAGGTCCTCTTAGTCGGCGGAGAATATTTAGGTCGGGATTCAAAAGGAAATTTAGTCCCTGGACCATTAACCAAAGCCCTTAATCACGTGCGTGTCTCAATGGAAAAATCCTGCACTGGCTCATGTGAGATCTTAGGTTCAGGATTCCAAAACTCCACAGGTGATCGGAACTCAATTGCAAAGATGGAAGGCGATATTCAAGTCTTGGAAAATCTGATTCGATCCGGGTCCAATGAAAACGTTGATGGGCGACTCCCACTTCGCGCTAACGACCAAGTTCTGATTCAAATCTCTTCTCACGGGCAACCTCCGAATCCTGGTGAATGCGGGCATGAAGTCGAAATTGGAAACAGTATCTACCACACTCGTGACCTCAAAGACCTCAGAGACAAGCTCACGGCTGCGAATGTAAAAGTGGCCATCATGGATTTAAGTTGTTACTCTGGCGCAAGCTCTTGCTTGGCTGACGAGAACACCTGCGTAATTTCGGCGGCCAACTCTGGGTCTCCTGCATTTCTGAATGACACGAGCTCTCTCGGCGCCAGATTTTGGGAGTCAGTAGCTATTCTACCGGGCAATACGCTGGAGGAACACTACCTTCGCGCGCGAACAGCTTGGCTGACCAATTCTTCAGAAGCCGATGTTCCCACCATTTCAACAGATGCCCATGAAGTCGCTCATAGGAATGCGCAAACATTTTTTGCTAAGCACTTTCCGGCTTCAATGGACGATGGATTGAAACAACAGGTCTGTGACTCGAAAGTACAATTTATTCAAAATCTCCGGGCCCTTCTAGACATTGTTAAAAACTCAGGCATCGAGAGAATTCCTGAACTTATTGCTTCTTACCGAAACCTGGCGGGCCAGTGGCAGTCTCTATTGTCCCCACATAGAAATCATATGTATAAATTGGAGAGTGCTTGCCGTAAGGGTTTACCAAAAAAGGGTCTTGGCGAAATTGATTTCAGCGAGCATGGCAATGAAGAAAAATGTGTGCAGAAAGATCTGATTGACGACCTTAAGGTAGCCCATGCCCAAGAACGAGAAGCATGGGAAATTAACAGGGAATTGCAAAAAGTGGCCTCTCAAATTCTTAATAAAGAAAGAGAGATCTATGACTCCTACTATCGTGACGCCCAGAAGCTTGGAGAAAATCCATGTCAAAAATTCAGGCTTTGATCCAAGTTGTGATCGCTGCATTCTCAATTTTGTATCCTCAGTTCTCATTGGCACTAAGTTCAGAATCCAAGATTTACTGTGGAGAAGTCTTTGTTCAGGGAAAGTTGGCAAAACAAAATGCTGAAGATGTTTTGGAATATGCACCTCGAACAACCGTCTCAAAAATCTTTTATTTTGAACGACCACTACCTAAAGGTAGTAAATTAACATACAATCTGCATGTTCAGTTGCGAGCAAAATGGCTGCGCCATTCTGGAAAGGATTGGTTACAAGTTCTAGAAGAAACCACAAAAGATCCTGACTTTGCGAATGGCAAAGCCTCTTCATTTTACCTATTAACTTCTCGCCACGCAAGCTGCCGCCTGTAAACCAATTGTCTAGCTTTTTTCCCGTCGGACTTTTGGCGTAAATAGGCGGTAATGCAATTCTTACTTTGGATATCTGGTGGAGAAATTGATGAGCTTTCGACTAAAGCGGGCTGTTCCGCCGATGGGAAGTCACTTCGAAATTCCTTGAGAATCAGCTGTCACCAGCGAGACTGCGCGCCAAATTTCTTTTAAATAAGTGGTTTTAGCCTTTCCCGCTGAACTCCGCTTTATAAAATTGAAAGGCACGCTCGTGACTCTCGTGTGTATAGTGAAATGAGAATTCATTCGATCAGTCCAAGTGCGGCGAGAAAATTTGGAATCTATTGGTTTTTGTTAGGCCCAGGAATTCATTTGTTGCCTTAAAAAAAGAGCTCATTTATTTTGCTGATTTTGAGTTTCCAGAAGATGCCAAAAAGGCCCTCTAATGGAGAGGCGCACGGCGCCTCCTGGCTATAGTGTGATTCACTCAGCAAAACAGTGTGGACTTAGGGACGACCGCTTCGGCCTTCTTTGTAACCAGTGGTGTTGTAATGAACCGTCGCTTTGAGTAAAGCGGCTGGGCCACTGGCGCCGAAGGCGTTTCGGAGATCAAGATACTTGCTCAGATAGGCCCGTGCACTAAAGTCCGCAGAGCCTTGGCGACCGGCACCGGCACCCAAACTTGCAAAATGCATAATCCCTTTGATCGGATCATTCTTAACGGCATTTCGAATGTCAGCGTAAGTGCTCAAATAAAAACCGATGTCGAAACCAGGGGCAGAACTTCGACGCTCTTTCGCGCCATGCTCAAGCCAGTGAGTTCGAGCTCGCTGCGACGTCATTGACCTGAGGTCTGGATACTTTGAACGATACCAGTCAGCATTGAAGATGAGTGATGAATTTAGAACTGCCAGAGTAGCTGGAGGATATTCGCTATCTATCAGAACAACTTCACCGACTGGGTATTTTCCAGAAGCTAAAATTCGAGCGGCTGCCGTCATTCTGAGAAAAGGAGTTTTTTGGTCGTCCCAAGGCGAGACTCGCGGATTTTTCGACCACTCGCGAGCTTTGTCCAACCGATAAACTTTACGATCGTGAGTCAACAATCCTTCATTCGATTTTTGTTCGGGAGATAGCAGAGCTCGCGCTAAATCTGTGAGTTCTTTTTTAGCTGCTGCCAAAGCCTCTGCGACCATTCGAGCCACAGACATTTCAACCAATGGCTCTCCGGGTGAGAGGCGCACGAAAACTGTTTTCTCCTTAATCAGGTCGGGGTTCGTGGATCGGGCCCAGCCACTGGATCCATCTTCACCTGGGTAACCGCCTGTGTACTTTCCGGCATCGTTTGTATTTGCAGGTCGATCGGCGTCGGTGTAGCGGCCATCGGAATCGACATCTTCAAAGCTCAAAGCCGACATTGGAAGTATACAAATGAGGGACAAAGTTAGAAGCCTCGCAGAAAAATATCTCATGTGTTCTCACTTTTTTGTGTTTATATAGAATCATTGCCTTCTTGCTCACAGTACCCAAGGACGTTGAATTCGACTGCAGAGAAATCACGACTGGATCATCATGGGATTTTTTTTTTGATCGCTCAGGCAAGTATGAAACCGATACATGTATTCAGGCTCCTTCAGGAGCCAAGGGCGCCCCTTTGAGGGGGTATGAACAAACCTGTGGTCCTCTGGGCCAGGTTGCTGACTTAAAACTTAATTTAAAAGTGGCCACCATCAAGGTGCGAAGGATTTATTTTTAGAGTATTTACAAAAATTAAAATTTAGCTTAAGCAGAGTTTAGACAATTTTCCAAAAGTAAGGTGGACAATATGACTCTTCTTAAGCTGGCGGCGTTATCTGTTGTTCTTATTTCAAATGCTTCGGTACAGGCTAAAGAGCTGCTTGTTAAATATCGGTATGGCAATCAGATCTACGGGAGTGAGCTTCAAATATTCGATGATGGTTCTGTTGCGCATGGGGAAAGAACTTGTTGCCCGCCTCATACAGATAACATCCCAGAAACCAATTTAAGCACCACCAAAGTGATAGAGTTAAAGGACTGGATTCAGGGTGCGGCGCTTGGAAATATAGTCTCCACGTCTGGACATCAGACCGCTGAAGGCAGCGAATCAGGACGGTTAACAGCTGGTCAAAATGGAGTTGAGATCCTCGTTCATGTTATTGAACGGGGAACTGGCGCTGATCCTAAAGACCAAGTTAGAATGAATCAGTCTACTGAGGCCGGCCTTATAGAGACTCTTGTGAACTCATACGTGAAAAATCCAATGTATCAAATGCATCAATAGGGCGGAAGCCTTGAGCTTCTAAAGTTTCGTATAACAAACTGACCTCAGTAGAGCACCGTATCCCGAAGAGACATCCTCTTCGGCAGATAAGGACGAGGGTAGATGAGGTTCTGAACAAGATGAGATTCTGAATAAAATGTCAGAAAGTTTTGATCAAATTTGTTCTCACACCAAGCGAGTTTACGCCTCAAAGAAATCTAACGAAAAAGAGTAGAGCTTTTCCTCGTTCGATTCGCGCACCACCGATTTAACCTCACGAACAGCTTCGGTCAGCTTTTCGCGGATCAAGCGCTGGTCCCGTTCAGAAATCGAGATGATCGAAGAGTAGTGAAGACCCACGGTTGGATCTTTTTCAATTGCTCGGATAGCGTGGTGTCGCCAATTTTCGTGGTGCTTAGCTATCAAAGGAGCCTCTGAGGCTAGATGAATTTGGCGTTGGCCGACAACGATTTTTCCGTCGTGGTCTTTTTTTAAGATTTTTGCATCCAATAAAAATTCCATGGCTTCAGCGGCCTTTTTAGAACTGATTTGCAAGCGCTCGGCAATTTGTTGAGGATTTTGAAATCCTGGAATCGAAACCAAGGCGTGAATTGCACCGTAATGCCAGGAGCTGTAATAAATCATCTGCTCGCGATCTCCCAAAATCGACTTAACGCCAAACCTGCGCCCCAAATGGGTTCGCTGATCGAGAGCCATCTGTCGTTGCTTTTGAAAACGATCTCGCAATTTTGGTGATCCCGCTTTGGCAATTTGCAGAAGAGTTAAAAAGTAATGACCCTGCTCCTCGGTGTGTCCTAAAAATTCATTGATAGCCTCGCCTTGTTCTAAATTAAACTGCGAACTCCCGCGCAAAACTTGAGTGGTGTAGGCGGTCTGGCAACCAATGGCTCGCGACATGCGTGCGCGAGCACCGCGCCCCCCTTGGTCCATCTCGTCTAGTTTGTCATTCAGAAAACCTTTGTACTCGCTGTAGTCAAAAAGATCGATGGGCATCGCATATTAATAATTAGCGAAGTCGCATATTGCTAATTATTTTTAAGTAGTACGTAGCGTTAACTTTAGGGTATGAATAGCGTCTGAAGGAGTGCCACTGTGAAAAGAATGATCATCCCTGCGCAAGCACAAGTTGTTTTTACCTTAATTAAGATCGTCTTTTCGGTACTTTGGTTAAATCAAACCGCTGTCGCTGGCGTGAATAGCAGTGGCGGAGCCGATATTTGCTTGGGAGATGATCCCAGTCGTCCCTTTCCAATTTATTCCTATGAGTGCACCGTTAAAACGGATCTTGCTACGGGCCCGTGGTCCAAGACCTATCGCTTTGACAACTCCAGTGGCAATAAGACCGTCAGGGCTTTGGGCTTCGAACTCGCCGTATGCCCTCTAAAAGTAAATGGACAAAATATTATCTACTCTTACACACGAGTTGTTGGCGAAAGATATTCGTCGGCTTCTTCTACGAGCGAAATAGAAGTGCCCTTACGGCAGAAGCAATTCAAATATGCGGCGACACTTTTTGAGGGATGGGGACCTGAGCAGGGGAAGGTCTTTAATCAATACTACTGGGTCGACTGTACAAAGCAATAAGGCTTTCTATAGCGATTCTTTTATAAGGAGATTCCCCATGGCACATTTTTACTCTCTCAACTCATACACTTCTTCTGTGGCGGCCTTTGCTTTGAGCATGTCGTTTGCAATCAACGTGTGGTCAGCAAGTCCTGACGTCACTCTCGATTGTCAAAATGTGGGAGATGCACCTGAAGCTCAAATCTGTGCCGACGCCAAAGCATCTAGCTGTGAAAAAGCCGCCGAAATCGGGGTTCTCCGCATGGCCGGGCTTCGCGGAAACAAAGAGTTCGAACTGAACTCAGTGTCTGCAGAACAAGAAGATGCAATCTATGATGTGCACTATTCTGCTAAGGGATCTCTGGCTTTGGTGGCGTTTAGCGCCAAAGTTTTCGTGTCTATCGTAGGCGATACCTGCGAGATCAGTCAGATCCAGCAACCTTAAAGAAAAAATTATTTTCTCTGTTTCAAGGAGGCTTGGAGCCTCTTTGCATTCTTATGAATTCGAATCAATTGTTACATAGGAGTTTTTCCGGCCCTGCCGGATCCATCCCTTTGTCTGCCACACCTGTATCCATTTCGACGCACAGGATTTGGAGATTCGATAAAAAACTTGCACGTCCCATCGATTCCATTCCTGTTTGACACGTAGGAAGTTGGGTTTCGGCCAATCGAAATCTACGAAAACTTTTGGAAACGCAGAAAAATCCAAAAAATATAGGCCGCTCTTTTTTAGAACTTGGATTCGATAAACTTTTCGTAGTCGTTGGCGCAGTTTTTCTATTCGATTATTTAATAAAAACAACGAGTAAATCTCGTTGGGCCAGAGCAAAGAGGCTAGGCGAATTTCAACGATGCCGAGATCTCCAGCTAGCCAAAGTTGCGCCAAAAGTTTCAGTTCTAGAGGCAAGCCAAGAACCTTTTGGCGATTCCAGTGATACTCATCCGCCTCCAAAGATATTGTGATCGTCGAGGTCCCATGGTTTTTTTTTGCGACTTTCTGATGAATAGCCTGGTCTTGAAAGTATTTAGGAAGTCCCGGATAACGGCACAGCGATGCCCACTGCGCTGGCTGAAGAATTCCGAGTTCAAATCGAAGTCTTTCGACATCGAGTATCGCTTCAATACGGAGAGAAAGTTTTTTCATCAAATCCAAACTTTCTTGCAGAAGTTTTGTTCCTATAGATACCTGGCCTTCCTTGCAAAATACGTATCCCAGCCATTTTTTCTGAAGCGCATGATCCACAGTTTGATCTTGTTCTACGAAAAAGCCTTGAGCTTTTTTAAGGACCGCCAAGGCCTCTTTTGTTTTTCCAGCTCGGGCTAAATATTCTCCAATGACTTGCCACAAGATTCCCTGCAGGGCTGGCTCTGTCGTGTGCATTAAGATTTCTTTTACGAGGAACTCTGCCTCCTGAAACTTTTGCTGTCCAGCCCACGCATCAGCTAAGCTGATCAATGACGTGCGGGTCGAATACGCTTTTAAATTTGGCTCAAGTTCGTGCATTTGGCGAAAATAGATTTCCGCTTTTTCGTGGGCAAATTGGGCCAAAAAGATTTCACCTATCAATCGATATTCCTCAGCCTCTTGAGGCAGGACCCGGGCGGCCAAGCTGAGCGCATATTCATTTGCTCCCATCAGACTCAGAAAACGGATGGCCCAAAAGTTTCGTAAGCCTTCGATCGTCTTTGTGCTCTCTGGTCGATCACTTAAAGTTTTCAAATCAATGAACGCCAAGCCCTTCTTGAAATAGCCCAGTCGTCGATAGGCATTGCAACAGACATGCATCACTCGGAGATCGAAGGGAAAAGCGCGACGCAAATTTTGAATGGCGAGAAGAGCGCGGCGGCCCTCCCGCCTTTGAACGAGTTCCTCCAGATTCTTGAAATCCAGTTGCAATGGCAGGCTTCGATTTCTTTTCATTCATTTGTATCATATTGTATTTACCTAATATTTTCGATCTTTTTTTCTCACATCATTGATTTTCTGGTGATGGTACACTTCTTTTAGTTCAACAACTAAATGAGGAGAAAAAATGAAAAAATCCATGAATACCTGGACGATTTTTGTGGTTCTGTTGGCAACAAGTTCCGTTTTGGCAAAGACCTCTTATCCGCTGTTTCCAGAGGAAATTCGACTTCGAGATTTCGATTCGAGTTGGTCTGATGCGGCTCTGGCTAAGCAGGCTGTCGGTGAGCAATTTACTCCCGAAGAAATGTCAACCTATTATCAGGACTACAAGGAGGTTGCAGGATTTGAAGCTTCGGCGCGTGTTATTTTTCTCAGTGAGGGTGGACCCAAGGAACAGGAGGCCAGTCAGCGAATCACTGCACGTCTCCGGTGTGCTCACGAGAAGATGCGGAACTTAGTAAGCACCTACCAAAGCCGAGACGCTATTTTGGCTCCAAAGTGTCCATAAGTGTTGGCCTAAGACTTGAAGTGAGAGATGGGTCATGAAGAGACGTTCCTGGGTGCATTGGGCACATATATGTTTGTTGATCCTCTTGGCAGTTGGTCAAACATTGGTCGCGTCTCCTAGCGCTGAAAAATACAATGGGGTGGGTGGGCGTGGCGGTGGC
>CALCCV010000371.1 GCA_937900305.1 uncultured Pseudobdellovibrionaceae bacterium
CAGCGAACTCCCACCAAGACTTCAAAAATGTTGATTTGATTGATCGAAGTTTTTTTATAGGTGGCGGAGGAAAAGAAATCAAAATCCAAAACTGGGGTGCTCCACTCCAAACCAGCCGAGTAAAAATTTTCCGGACTTTCAAGGGTGCCAACTTGCTCAGTTTGTGTTTTTACTCCCGGGGTCAGTTCTTCGTAAAGGATATTTTTTTCCACGTGTGAAATTCGCCCATATCCGAGGGCGAGGGCCCACGAATCAAAAACGCGTTTTCGAATTTGTATTTCATAGGTGAGAAACGAATTTTCGTACGAAAGATCGCCGGCAAAATTTGGATGGTCAATTTTTGAAAATCGGGTGGATTCAATGACCAATAAGGTTTGCCAACCTTCTTCAAATTCAATGCCGCCGCCCAGGTGGAGACTCGTTCCCGTGCCATAAATGTCTTGGTACAATCCCGCGCCTGTGAGGCCGGCGGCCAGTTCGCCAATGTAAGAGGCGCTTTGAGCGAAGCACGGGACGGCGGAGATGAAGAGCGCAAAAAAAATAAAACTTTTAAAGTTCATCATTGTTCATCATCTCACTAAGAAGAAAAAAGTGAATCGAGAAGTCCCGTCGATTCAACTGATGCGGCAGCTAAATTTGGAAAAATGGCAGCTCCAGAACCCGTCGACATTCGGTTGCAGAGTTTGCCGAACACATACTTGAGCGAAGTTTTTCCCAAGATGTCTGAGTTTGACCGAAGAAAGCCATTGGCACTATCGGCGAGCTCGGATGTGGGAAAGGCACTGCCATACACTCCTCCACGAACTCGGTGGCCGACAACAATCATGGTCATGCCTTTGCCATGGTCCGTTCCACCGCCACCGTTCGAGGCCAGCTGCCTTCCGAATTCTCCACCGAAGGCAAAAACCATTTCGTTGAGAGCGGTGGGCATGCTGGATTCTAGGGACTGAAATAAAGTCTCCATTGCTTTGCCGGTGCCGAAGAGATCTGAAAAATTGTTTTCGAGTCCTTCGAGTTGAGATTTGTGAGTGTCAAATCCACCGAAAGACATTGACGCGACTTTCATGTTCAAAAGATCGTTGCACAGAAGACAATCGTACAGATTGCGAATCTGCTGAGCGAAATCGAGGTTGTATAGTTTGTTGGAAGATGTGCTTGTGTACAGTGCTGATAGGGCAGAAGGTAGCGGATGATCGGCTAAACGGCGTTGGATCATTTGACCAAAGCCGCGCAGTTTTTCTTCGTGCATTTTAAAGGCCTTGTGAGCGGTGCCAGCTGAAATCGTTTTGGCACTCATGTAGCTTGAGATCGCTCGATCCATAATCGCTCGAGGCTCTTGGGATTTTGAATTGCCCAGAAGTTCAGGCGAAGAATACAAACCCAGGTTGCGAGAGTCGCGCGCAGAAATGATTCGATCCAGTGTATGTGAGTTTGGATTGTTAACGTCTGGACCGAAACAGAACTGTTGAACACTATTGGTCATCGATACGATATTTCCGTTCATCTCACGGGCCAATCTGCCGCCCCATCCGTCGCGGGAGACATCATTTTTTCCAGCGTCAAGGTCACCGGTTTCATAAACCACTTTCGAAAGATGATGATCACGGGATGCACTGCCAAACACATTGTGAATAATTGCAACGTGGCCCTGATCCCACATTGATTTCAACCAGCCCGCTTTTTTAAGGATTCCAAATGTTGTGCCTTGGCCGGTTACGGAATGGTAGGCGCTCGACCAGCGATCTCCCCACTGAGAGGGGCTGGCGCTGAGACCATGCGATGAGGCCCGGTAGTTCCAGTACGCGTAACCGTAGCTCGATGGATTCCCGTCGTAGGGCGGTGGAAAGAGATGGCGAAAGTCGGGACCGCCGTCCAACATGACATTGACTAACAGGGGTTGGGAAATCGTCGGAGCCGTCTGTGCCCAGGACCAAGACGGAATTAGGTGAAGTAGACCCGCGGCCGTGATCAGACGGGAAGGGTACGTCGCAATGAAATCTCGTCGCGAAAATGACGGATTCGAAGATTTTGCGATTGAATATCTCTTTGGAGTTTTCAAAAACCCTCCTGCGCGAAAGCAAATGGCGTGGCAAGAATGAAATCTATGGCGAGCCCGATGCGGTAGTTGTCACGTTCTTTTGGCCAAGCTTCGGAGCTTTCAAGTTGCAGAACTGATTTACTAAGCTCGGTGAGTGTTTTTCCCAATCCAACGGTTGGAGTGGATAGCGCCGTTTCCAGTTCAGTTTCGGTGTAAGTGTGCAAAGGATTTTCTGCATCGATGAAGGTGGCCAAATCAAGACCCGACGCCAACAGAGAATAGAGATGATATTTCTCAAGCGTTCCAAAGTTTTTCAAGCGATCGGCTAGGTAGTGGTGCCACAAAAACTCCGCGACGTCTTGAACTGCGTACTGACCTTGCTCATTTTTTTTAATTAACGATGTCCAATCCTTTTTCCAACCGTAAGTTCGGTCAGAAGATCTTGCGAAAAACCAGTAGTCCCGTAAATTTCGTTCGTAGTTGAGTTGAAATGGCGTGGAACTTGATGCGGCTTCGAGTCCAGTTTGATGACCAAAGACGTTGTGACTTGGTCGAAAGAGTTCAAAAGTCTCCTCGTTCATTCGCCACTCGGTATTGTAGTACTCCTGATAAGATTCAAAATTTGACAACGTCGTGAGATTGGATTGTAAGATATTTCTTTCGAGACTGGTCCAATATTTCACGCGGTCGGCGCTGTGAAACGCCGTTGAAATCGCATACTTTCGTAAGAAGGGCAGAAGATCCTTCTGAGCAAGCCCGGCCCAAATCGCACGAACATGAGTTTTGTTCGCTGCAGACATTTTGTCGTCGGCTAAAGTTGAAATGATCATCACCGGGAGATTGGCAAGGCTTTCTTCGTTGGCAATGGCTAGTTGAGAAAGTGTGGCCAATTTTTCGCGGGCATTAGCTCCCGAAATGTTTGTTTTTAAAATTTCGAGGTCACCCAAATAGTGATAGTCCGTGGCAATGTGAGATATCGAATCATAGCCTTCGGCACCGGACGAAAAAGTGATATAGGGCACCCGAATGTCGGTGAGAGCCCGGGCCATGTTCGGGATCGTCACTGACTCATGATAGTCGGCGGTGTAGTTCGCACTTGAACCGAGAATTCCAAAAAACAATTGAAAATATTCGCGGGCAAAATCGTCATTGCCAAAAAATTTCCCGTCGCGAAAGCGATTTTCTCGATGGCCGTACTGAGTGGCCACGGCGGCAGAAAGGGCCGCGTTTTGCAGGACATCTTGAAAAGGTTTTTTGAGCGCTAAGTCTTGAGTGATGTCGTCGTAATATTGAACCACTTGGCGAAAGTTGACCCCAACATTTAAGTTGACGGCTAAGTGGTAATTCGTGGCCCAAATGCCGATGCGCTGGCGAACAGGATTTAACCCTCGCTTTGAAACCATGTGCAGCCAGATTTTCGACGGTGAATTCCATGTATCCAGCAAAAATCTTTCGCGTTTATCGGTGGGCATTTTATTTTGGCGATGTGGATAGCTCCAGAGTTTTGAAAAACAACTCATTTTGGCGTCCACGGTGTCGAGTTGGTCGAAAGACTCCGCTGGCGAAAGCTTGGGATTGCTGGCATCGAAAGTGATCATTTCTACGATCGCAGCCCCCGGTGGCATGTCGGCCCATGCTTGGATCTGTTGGGTCGAAGCAAATCCACCGAATGCGAAGGTCTGTAAAACTTTGCGAACGGCGTCTTCATCCCAGTCCGAATCTGAAACCATGGTGAAGCTAGCGTCACCTGCAATCGGAGCATCAAATGTGACTGCAGACGTGTGAACGCAACTTGCATCGAGGGACGCAGATTCAGTGGGACCAGGTGGCGCTACGTTGTTTGAACAGCCCAAAAAACCGAAGTTTGCGGCAAAGGACAATGTCAAAATTAAAAAATTCTTTAACCAAGGACTCTGATTCAAAATACGACTCCGCTGAGAGATCTTGTAAGAACCAGTTACTTATCGGCAGAAAGCGAGCCAGATCAGTGACCCAAATCGCATCGGTTAAAAGGGTTTGATCGCTGATCTGGCTTTTGATTGCAGTCGGCGACGATGTCTCAAATTGCAACGGGGATGTTCATCTCAGGTTCCCAAGCGGCAATGAGTGCTTCCCTTCAACGCGACGGAAATGTATAGAAGAGTTCGATGAAGAAAAACAGCGATGCCTCGCATTCAGGCACTAAAGCCGAATTTCCTCGCAAGGAGAAGGCTTCTCTCGATCCAAAATTGCGAGAGTATTTGCAGTTAATTAAAGACTCGAATCGGCCGCCACTCTTTGAGTTGCCGGCGGCGGAAGCTCGGGCGGTTTACAAAGAGGGCCGGCGGATAGCAATCGCAGATCCAGAGCCCGTGGCGGAGTCGAGTGATTTTGAGATTTCCGGAACGCAGGGTGTGTTTCGTGTCCGACGATTTCGCCCAGAGGCGCTGATCCATGACGATCAGGCGCCGGCGCTTGTCTATCTCCACGGGGGAGGTTGGACGATTGGTGACATTGATACGCATGACAGTCTTTGCCGACAGTTGGCCAACGACGCACCTTGTGTGGTGATTTCGGTGGATTATCACCTGGCTCCTGAATTTCCATTTCCAGCGGCGGTCACAGATGGCGTCGAAGCGGTTCAGTGGGTTGTGGCGAATGCGAAGTCTCTAAAGATCGATGCCGAAAGAGTGGCGATCGGCGGGGATTCAGCGGGCGCAAATTTAGCGACTGTGATTTGTATGATTTTTCGGGATCAAGGTGGTTCTAGCTTAGTTCATCAGCTGTTGTATTATCCCGCGACCGACCAAAGAATGTTGTCGGCCTCACACGTGGAAAATGGTTCGGGATATTTTTTGACCAAAGAGTTGATTGAGTACTTTCGATTTCAATATCTGGGTCGCACGAATTATGAAGATTGGCGGGCGTCGCCAATCTTGCAACCCAATCTGCGCGGCTTGCCTTCGGCCCAAGTGATTACGGCCGGCTACGATCCGTTGAGAGATGAAGGCTTTGAATATGCCGAAGCCTTGAAGGCCGCCGGCGTGTCCGTGGATTACAAGTGTTACGAGGATCAAATTCACGGCTTCATCAATATCGCGAAAGTGTCGTCGAGAGCGAGGATTGCAATTCAACGATCCGCTGCGATTTTGGCCGGCGCTTTTCAATCGCAGCCCAAATCGCAACACAAATCTCAGACTCCATCTTCACAATCATCGAAATCTAGCCATTCCGGGGGAACCTCATCATGAAAATCAAAGGCGCAGTTTTGCGCGAAATTGGCAAGCCGCGACCTTACGCTCAGACTTTGCCGCTGACCATTGAAGAGCTGGAGTTGGAAGCGCCGGGTTCGGGCGAAGTGCTGGTGAAAATTGTAGCGGCAGGACTTTGTCATTCGGATTTGTCGGTGATCAACGGCGACCGACCTCGACCAGTGCCAATGTTGCTTGGGCATGAGGCCGCGGGGATTGTCGAGAGCTTTGGGCCGGGAGTTGAAGATTTAAAAAAAGGCGATCACGTGGTTTTGGTTTTTGTGCCAAGCTGTGGGCTGTGTTTGCCGTGCTCGCAGGGCCGACCCGCACTTTGTGAGCCGGGTGCGAAAAGCAATGCGGCTGGCACCTTGTTGTCGGGAGCTCGTCGAATTCGCAGCGGTGGAGAAGTTGTAAATCATCATTTGGGAGTGTCGGCTTTTGCGGAGTTCGCAGTGGTTTCTCGAAGGTCCATTGTGAAAATTGATTCTGAACTTCCGCTGGATGAGGCCGCGCTATTTGGTTGCGCCGTATTGACCGGAGTGGGTGCGGTGATCAATACCGCACAAGTGCACGCCGGGGCCAGCGTCGCCGTCGTAGGACTTGGTGGAGTGGGTTTGGCGTCGATATTAGGTGCGGCAGCCGCAGGCGCTCGCACGGTGGTGGCGGTGGATTTGTCGGCTGAAAAGTTGGCGCTCGCCAAAGCCATGGGAGCCACAGACGTATTTTTGGCCACGGACCAGGATGTGGTTCAAAAAATTCGAGACGTGACGGAGGGTGGCGTTGAGTTTTCGTTTGAAATGGCGGGCTCTATTCGCGCGCTAGATACAGCTTACAAAATCACTCGTCGCGGAGGAACCACGGTGACGGCGGGTTTACCGCCACCGGATCAGATGTTTTCATTGTCGCCAGTGAATTTGGTCGCGGAAGAGCGAACGCTGAAGGGAAGTTACATCGGAACGTGCATCCCTTCGCGCGACATCTCTCGGTACATTTCATTGTATCGCAAAGGAATCATGCCAGTCGATCGATTGCTCAGCGAGCGAATACAGCTTGAGGACATCAATGCCGCTTTTGATCGCTTGCACGATGGTCTTTGTGTTCGCCAAGTCATTCGGATGTAAAATTCATTAAGGAGATTTTTATGACGTCAAAACTTCTGCGCAATGCTGCCTACATCAATGGGGAATGGGTGAGTTCATCAACGAAGGAAAAAAACTTTGATGTCACTAATCCGGCAACGGGTGAGGTTTTGGCTGCTGTGCCTAACTTAGGACCGGCAGAAACCACTCGCGCCGTGGAAATGGCCCACGCCGCGTTTGGGAGTTGGAAGAAGCGAACTGCAAAAGAGCGTTCGGGATTTTTGCAAAAGTGGTTTCAGTTGATACTGCAAAACCAAGAGGAGCTAGCCGCTTTGCTCACGGCCGAGCAAGGAAAACCGATGACAGAGTCTCGCGGTGAAGTGGCCTACGGGGCTTCGTTCATTGAGTGGTTCGCCGAAGAGGGCAAACGAGTGTATGGCGATGTCATCCCAGAGCCTGTGGCGGGCCGAAAAATTTTGGTCACGAAAGAACCCATCGGGGTCGTGGCCGCGATCACTCCGTGGAATTTTCCGGTCGCCATGATCACGCGCAAAGTGGGACCTGCCTTAGCTGCGGGTTGCACGGTCGTCGTTAAACCGGCTGAAGAAACTCCGCTTTGCGCGCTCGCGCTGGCGGTGTTAGCTCATGAAGCGGGAATACCGGCGGGCGTATTTAACGTGGTGACCTCAAAAGATCCGGTGGCGGTGGGCCAGGTTTTGACGACGCATCCTTTGGTGCGAAAAGTTTCTTTCACGGGTTCCACCGAAGTTGGAAAAATTCTGATGAAACAGAGCTCATCAACTTTGAAAAAGCTTTCGCTGGAGCTGGGTGGCAATGCGCCGTTCATTGTGTTCGAAGATGCAGATATCGACTCGGCGGTGGCTGGAGCGATGATTTCTAAATTTAGAAATTCGGGTCAAACCTGTGTCTGTACGAATCGATTTTTGATTCATGATAAAGTTTATGAGGAGTTTTCGAAAAAACTTTCCATTGCCGTCAAAAATTTAAAAGTCGGTCCAGGTTCGGTGGCTGAAAATCAGCAGGGTCCACTGATCAACGATGAGGCCGTTCAACGTGTCGAGAGTCTCGTGCAAGACGCTCTTCGAGGCGGCGCGAAATGTCTGACCGGAGGAAATCGCCACTCGTTGGGCCGCACTTTTTTTGAGCCAACTGTGTTGACGGAAACCAAACCTCAAATGCGCATCAACAACGAAGAGACTTTTGGTCCCATCGCGCCCCTGATTCGATTTTCAACCGAGAGCGAGGCCATCTCGATCGCCAATGACACCCCTTTTGGACTGGCCTCTTATTTCTATGCGAGAGACATTGGCCGAATTTGGCGGGTGGCCGAGGCCCTTGAGTATGGCATGGTCGGCGTGAACGAAGGTTTGATTTCAAATGAAGTCGCGCCCTTCGGCGGCCGCAAAGAGTCTGGCTTTGGCCGCGAAGGTTCAAAATATGGCATTCAAGACTATTTAGAAATCAAGTACATCCTGATGGGCGGTTTGCTCACTTGAGGTTTTCTGGAAAGACTTTGTGTTTTTTTGATTTCGAAAAATTTCGCATGGCTTTGTCGAGCTGCATGTTGAATTCGAAACTTCCTTGGTTGCTGTAAGCCAGAAACTCTTGGTAGTTGGCGAAGGTGAGAAATCCTGTGCCGGGCGCAAATCTGGGTCCATTTTGGCCATCCAATCCGAAATTGATTCCCGAGATGGCGTGACAACCAAGACATGAGGATTTTTGGTTGTCGAGTGGACCATTCAAACGGGTTTGCTGGTAAGGCAACTCATCACCTTCGGGGCGATGATTGTTTTTTGACCCATCAAAGATGATGGATTCGCCAGCCTCTAACCCGTATTGCAAACCCACTGGGCGCATGTGCTTGAGAGGTTCGGCGATTTTTGCATCCTTTAAGAAGTCGTTGTTGTACGTAGGATCGAAGTAGTAGGTCATCATCACCCAATTTTTGACCTGAGGGTCTGTGCCTGTCACCCGGCTGTCTTTGAAGCTGATGTCCATTTGAATGTGCGGAATATTCATAATGGCTCGCAAGCTTTCGTCGCCATCTTTTTTTCTGTCGTTTTGTCGTGCGTGACTCACATGCGCATTCCAGGAGTAGGCTCCATCCCAAGCTCCGGCCATTTGATTTTTCCAGTCGGGCATCGCATTGAACAGCAGCTTCACACCGACGGATCCATCCTTGGCAGTGAACGCTGGTGTGCGACTCCTGATCATTTCTGAAATTCCGGCTTCGGCGTTGGCTGCGTGGGGAGGGTCAAAAAATTTGTCGTACTGCTCACAGACCTTGCGATTGAAAAATCCCACGCCCCAGGACACTGCGGTTTCGTTTTTTTCGACCGCTTCGGGCACCTTGTAGATGGAGGTGGTGCTGATCGGAAATTCTTTCGTCAATCCGTGAATGGCCTCTCGCCCTTTTTCGGTCAGATTCAACCAGGGAGTGTGGCACCAAGTGCGTCGAGTGTTTACGCGAAATTGATTGTCATAGTCTTTTTCTGTTAACTTATTTTCATCGAACCAGCCTTCGTAAGCATAGGCTTGCAAAATCTTTGCAAACTTTAGGGCGTCGGCTTTGACTCGAATATCTAACCCCTGTTGCAACCAGGGTTCTGTCGCATCGAGTGGTTTGGCTGGATCTGAAAAGTTGAAGTTGGGTTCGAAGGGTTTCAAGCCCAATTGTTTAACCTTGTTGAGATCCTGTTCTCGCATCAATGGAAAAATATTTTTTTCGTCCTTGCCCTGTTTTTTATTGTAAGGCGTTTTTTCAAGTACATCCAAAATGACAAAGCCGTTTTCAAAACTGTCTTCGGGATAGTTTTTCGGAGTGGACTCCGTAGCCAGGCCGCGACTTGAAGGGTTCGATTCTGGCAGGGGAGTGGCGCAGGAGCCAGTGAGCAAGGCGATGACGATAAATAGTAGCGAGTGTCGAAACATTTGAACTCCTCCAGAGTGAAAACCTGTCTCATACTAAGACTAAACTCGTGGGAGTCGAACTGCAAACCGGAGAGTCCGCTCATGGTTCAAAGTCTGGCTTTGGAACGTCTCAATCTATGACAGGTCCGCCCTTTGCACTTCATCTTAAAACAAGACAATGAACTTTAAGAGGAGTTTCCAATGAAAAAAGTTTTTGCCCTAGGATTGTTAATGATGATGGGTTCGGTTTCCCTCGCCACGACCGGTGCCGGTGGCCAAAAAGCATGTAATTACTATCTCGTTCTTGAAGAGCGCGACAGCAGTTTGAGAGAAGCCCGTGAAGACGTTACCAACCTCTGCAACGATGTTGCACCAGTTATCGAAGCCAGATTTGAGTCGAAAGCCAATTGTGTGGCCGATTATCTTCGTCACGACGGTCACGACGACGAAATTCTTGCCACAAAGATTCTATTTAAAAGAAAAGATGAAACTGTCAGGAAAGCTTGTGTTCCAGCTCGTGAGGATTGTTTGAAAGCGATGGCTTTGGCCCAATCTTATCGACCAAACATCGATCAGCTGTATTGCATGCGTTTGCGTGATTACCCAGTTAAATAAAAAGGGCCTTGTTGCATGAATCAGCGGCGGCAAAGCCGCCATGCTGATTCGCAACTCGGCGCATGATTCAACTATGATTTCGATGAAATAAAATTCTGCCCGTGGGTGACAAGACCCACAATCACAAACGCGATCAAAGGATTGATCCAATGGGCAGAAGCCAAATCAACTGGCCTCTTTATAATAAGTCATTGAAGAATCGTGGCAAGATCACTTTTTGGTTTTCCGAAAATGTCGCTACATCCTGGTACAACAAAGAAAAAACTGGGAACCTCGGCGCCTCCCAAACCTATTCTCAGTCTGCCATTGATACCTTATCACTGATTCGGTTCAAGTTCAGTCTTACGCTGCGGGAGGCTCAAGGGTTTGCTGAGTCGCCGGCCGAGCTAATGGCACTCACAGTTATCATTCCAGATTACACAACTCTCAGCCGAAGACTTGCTGGAGCCAATGATGAGCTTCAAGCCAAATCTCTGGTGGAAAACCAGTACACGTTGTTGTCGACTCAACGGGACTAAAAGTTTATGGCGAAGGGGAATGGAAAGTTCGACAACACGGTTATGCAAAAAGAAGAACCTGGATGAAGCTTCACCTTGCAGTTAATGAGGCTGACAACCAGATTTTGTCATTTTGTCAGCTCTTTTGACGACCAATTCTTTCAAGGACAACGAAGTTTTTAATGACCTCATGGACGGAGTTCCCACCGAAGTCTCGCAAGCCACCGGAGACGGAGGATTAGGAGCGGATCTCAATTCCAGGTGGGTAGGAAATCAAATTGCCGAAGCCATCATCAAATGCAAAATCCTTAACCTGATGCCAACTCCCGCTGTTCTCTGAGGCCAGGTTGCGAATCAGCTTGGCGGCTTTGCCGCCGCTGATTCATGCAACAAGGCCGATAAATTTGAATTCCTAAAAACTGGCCGTCAGCAAACACTTCAATTTGGTGAGGCTAAAGAAATGGATTCTTGCCAGCAGCACCTACGTGCACAATAAGTCAGCGAGTTGGTCCTCCGACATGGAGCGCTGGATAAATCGAACGATCAACAAACAAATCCGTCGCGCCTGGGCAGCAACCGATATAATTTCTCTGTCTAACTGTTATTCAGCTGACCAGCCTGCACGATGGTCGTATCTTTGAACGACCTAGCCTCTTCCGCTCCGAAGTGCAATTTGGAAACGACGCAAAGTTCGATATTTCTGATCATCTGGTACAATGCCATGCGGTCCATCTCGAACTTTGTAAAGCGCTCACGACCACAACCTCGAAGAAAGGCGTGGCGACTTCCGGGCCACTCCTCTTCCTTATGAACCCACCGACAGCAGTCATAAAGTGGATCGCCCGCGAAGGCCCATTCGAAATCGAAAACTCCCGTAATTTTTTGGTCTTCGTAAAGCAAATTGCCAAAGTGAAAGTCAACGTGGACTAACTTTGCCGAATCAACTTCTTGGAAAATGGCGCTGCGATTTGCGAGAGCCCGCAAAAACATCTCTATTTGCGATTTATCAAAGATACCTAAATCTCGAGCTTCACCTATATGAAAGGAGATCGGAAGAGCGT
>CALCCV010000372.1 GCA_937900305.1 uncultured Pseudobdellovibrionaceae bacterium
AACAATGCCCGCAAGGTGTTGGCATTGTGAAGGGCCAGGCCATAGGTGGCCATGTTTGGAAAGCCCGCCAGATAAATCAGCGGACCCGCAAAAAACAAAACTAAAAAGATCAGAAAAGCATAAAAGAGAATTCGCATTTCAAACGGTCATCCTAAAAAACGATCTTTGAGAACTCTTCTTTGATGGACTCTCGGGCCTGCATGGTTTCATCTAAAAATTCTTGAGTCCAAGGCTTTGCGGCCTTCATCACTTCGGCCAGAGTTGGCGCCCCCTTTGGTGGCTGATACCCAGGCATAGATGCATACATGTAAGATCGAACCATGGCTTCTTGACCCTCTTTGGCAAACATCCAGTCGGCCACTTTTTGTACGAGCTCTTTCTTTTCAGGTGAAAGCTCCTTTTTGACGATGCTCAAAACGTTGCTTTGAATGACCACCCCATCGCTAGGCATAACTGCTTTGATGCGAGGATCTGTTTCTTGAAAGCGCAAGATGTTTTCTAAGAGCACCAGGCCCACGGGTCGCTCTTTGCTTTGTAGGCGACGGATGACACCGCTGTTGCCACCCTCAGCGATCAAGTCATTTTTCCGGAGGGCTTTGAAATAGTCCCAACCATAGGCTTTTTGCAAAAAGGCAACCGTCGTGAAGCTGGTGCCCGACGCGAGCGGGCTGCCTGTGGACAGTTTGGCTTTCCACTTGGCATCCGTGAGTTCTTTGAAAGATTTTGGTGCGTCGGCTTCAGTGATGACTTCAGAGTTGTAAGCCAAAACCATCACGGGATGACTCACGGTCGCATAAAATCCTTCCGAGTTTTTGAAAAACGCCGGCACCGCCTCACTGCCAATGGGTCTGTAGCTGAGCAGTTTGCCTTGGCGGGCGAGATCCTCGTACCAGAAGCGATCAGAAGAAATCAAAAGATCGGCTTGAACTTCGCCGGCCATTTGTTCGGCGGCCACTTTGCTCGCGACTTCTTCTGATCCCGCTTGGTAAAAACTAAACTCCACACCGGGAAATTGTTTCTCTAATTTCGGTTGAATATCGCTAATGGTGTCTTTGTAAAGCGAAGTGTAGATCCAAACTTTGAGTGTCTCTTTTTTGTTGGAGGTGCATCCGGTCCCGGTCAAGCTCAGGACCAGAGCGCCGAGGGTCAAAATCCCTTGCTTAAAAATGCCTTTCTTAAAAAACATTTTCTTAAAAGGCATTTTCTTAAAAATAGAAGTCATATATTTATCCTCTCAACAGCAGGTCAATATCAGGGTGCAGAAAAGGCAAGTGCTGACGAAAAGTAGGCGGGTTGGCGGGACGAGGCAACGCTTTTTGGACTTTACCGCGATCGGCTACTGGAGAAGCAGCTGCGGCCAATTGAGAGCGGCTAGGTTTCCAATGCCTGTGTTTGAATTCGGTTAGAATTTCAGGTTTGCAATTGGAAGAAATCGTCGAAGTCTTAGTCGCTCGAGGGGAGCTGGTATTGAGGCATCTCATTTTTAGTGAGGTTTTGTCTAAGTCGGATACAGCGCGGATCTGTAAATTCGAAATCGCAAGATTATCTCAATGAGATGGGATTCTCCGATAAAGTGTGGATTGAGGAAAGTTTCAATCAAAGGATGAGTCATGAATAAGAGGGCAATGTGGGTTTTGATCGGAGTCTTTGGGGGCAGTTTGGCCTTTGGCTATTGGATGAATTTTTATAGGGCAAAATCTGACTTACGAACGACGGCGAGCATCGATAAAAGATTGAAACCGCGAAGGGCCTTTTCTCCGTTTGAAAAATATCGACAGGGTTCGGTTCGCGAGGCTCTCGTGGCTAGAAACTCAGAATTTGAACTGTGTTATGAAAACTTTCTGCGCACGAGTCCTCAAAACGAAGAGGGCAAAGTAGTTGTGCAATGGTTGATTCAGCCCGATGGCACATTGAAGGAACCTTCGGTGAAAGACTCGACACTTCAAGACGAGTCTTTGCATGGCTGCATGCTTGCCGTTTTGCCGACTCTCCATTTTGGCAAACCTCCCGGCGACGAAACTTTGCGAGTCGCACACACATTTAAATTCAAACGGAAATCGCCGACGGAGGTCGTGTTTCGTTAACAAGTTCACAGACAGCGACAGGATTGCTGATCAAATCTACCAGGCGACTTCGCGGCCGTCGAAACTGAGAAATTTGCCCGTGTCGTTGTGGCTGGCAGTTTGAAGCGTGCGCCAGATGCCGTCGGCGGATTGAGATGGTGTGATGGCCGCGCTGGGACCACCCATGTCGGTTTGAACCCAGCCAGGATGAAATGCGATCGTCGTCAGCTTAGGAAAGTCGTGGCTGAGAGATTTGTGAATCATATTGAGCGCTGCCTTTGAGCTTCGGTAGGCATAGTAGCGGCCCGATGCATTTTCGGCGATCGATCCCATCGAGCTGGACACGTGAGCCACTCGCGGATTCGCTGAGTTGATCAAAAGTGGCAAACACTTTTGAGTGACCAGCGTTGGGCCCCAAACGTTGACACGAAATGTATCCATCAAAGTTTTCTCCGAAAGTTCTGAGAACGGCACGGCTTCGTCCAACAGCACGCCGGCGTTGTTGATCAAAATGTCGATGTGGGGCAGGGGCATGTTCTGCACCATTTGCTCAACGTCGGTTGTTTGAGAAACATCCACCTTCATTAATTTCATTCGATCACCGGCGGAGTTTGCGAGATCTTGCAGTTTTTCAAGATCGCGCCCTCGGTGAGTCGCGATCACCCGGTAATTGAGTTCGAGAGCTTTGCGAGCAAGGGCTAAACCAATTCCGCGATTGGCTCCGGTGATGAGGCAGATTTGCATGGCGAGGCCTTTCCTTCATTTGAGCAAATAATTTTTGGCAAAAAAAATCTCAAAACACCCAGCTAAAACTGACGAATCCAGCGGTCGAGAGTTGTTTAACTTCGATACCGGTTTGAGTTGGCGTTTCAAGCTCGTTGTAATCTACGACTTTGACTTCGAGATTCAAGTTTAACTTTTCGCTCAACTCGCCGCCGATTCCAATTTTGTGTCCCCGGCCCGTGGCGGTGGCCTCCATCGGTTCATCGGAGTAGGTGAAGATGCCTCGCAAAATGGCTCCGTACCAAACCCGAAATCCGCGCAACTTGGCGCCAATGGTCAGACCGGCTTCAGAGAGGTTTGCGTCTGGAAAATCCTCCATCACCAAGGTGGCTTGGGCTCCATCGGCTGCGATGAACATGTGATCGGTGTTGAAACCCACGCGCAGGCCCAGACCTGCGCCCTGAACTTTGTCGTCTTCCCACTGGCCGATGTTGTAACCCAAGATGGGCTCGAAATGAAACCACGCCGAAGCTGACTGCGTGACCGCCAAAACTGTAAACATCAAAAGAATCGAAATGTGTTTTTTCATGACTCAATTGTAAGGCAGGTTTTCATCCGTCATGGTGAAAACTTAGCTAGGCGTGGCCTATCGTCTGGATTTCATAGCCAAGAGTCTGGTTGGTCAGCTTTTCGGGCTTCTACGGCACTCGATATTTTTAGGAGTGTTTTAAATTTGATCCACAGACTCTTTAAAATCTTTGTCAGCCTGAATTTTTGCACGTGGGAGTTTGTGGGAAAAGCGCCTTCGGTTGCGAATGGCCTCGGCTTCGCGGCCGAAGACCTTCTGAAAAACGAGTCCCGATTTTTTATCATTGAGGCCCAACAACAGAAAGGGATGGTCGCGCCGAACGTTTCGTCGCAGCCCCAAGAAAAAATCAAATCGATCGGGTCCTTTGATGGCTCCGCCGGTGTCTTTGACAATAAAGTAGCCGTCGTGCAATTCCCCACTGGGAAGGCGAGTGCCTGCCAGGCTGGGCACATAAATCACGTCACCAGGCTGATGGTACTTCGGGTCAGCGGCAACGCTAAAATTGGGACTGAGGCACCAGCCACTGGCGCCGTAGGTGTAGGCGCAAGATTTCAAATCGATTTCTTGAAAGGCATAACGCCCGTCGATTTTTCCCACGTAGTTGTAACCGTGCAGGCGTTCAATCACCTTGGTGATTTTCACCAATTTCTTTTTGCGCAAAACTTTGGTGACTTCGGGCACGTGCTCTTTCAGCAAACAAGATCCTTGCATCACGCAGTCAACCACTTGATTGGCACAGGCTCGGGCTAAAACTCGGCCCTCGCGATCCTTCAGATCGACGGTGGAACTCTCCGAGCATTTCAATTTAGAAACGTCATACGTCGGAATGTGGTACACCGTTGGAATCAGCTGTCGCGACGTCGTTCGAGTCGACGTCGAATCTCCCGTTGGATCCACGGGAGTGCAGCCCCAGAGCAGCGATAAAGTGAAGCACACAGTGCTCAATTGCTTAATATTCATGGGCATTCCCCTGCGTCCTAGCAACCGCAAGCCGAAAAGCCAAAGAGAATCACATCAAGCGTGGGACTAATAAACGGCGGGTGAAAATCTTCCAAGACGGAACTTGTGAACTGGCAATCAATTCGAAATGAGACATTGCTTCCTCCGATTTGGACCATTTTTTCGCACAGGGCCTCGTTCCGTTGGGCCGTCGTTGTCGCTCCCTGTCTAAATCCCCGGCGACTGATGATTATATCGGCATATTCTGGATAAAGGTTGAGGTGGCTGTCTCACTTTGAAATTGCGTGGGGAATGCAGTCTTCCACGTGGAGAATCAGAAGCCAGTGAATTCGACTTTGGCTTCGGCGAAATGTTGAAGCATGTTTTTTTCCTCATCGGTGAGATGGGGCTTTGTTTTCAAATAAGCGATGTGTTGCTCAACTCCATAGAGATGGCCACCCAGCGGAAATGAATTTTCAAGTCGCAAACCCCAAGGAGTTTTCATCCATTTGACGGTGTCTCTGACCGAGTCGTTGCGGTAATCCACTCGGGCCCCGTCGCTGGTTCCGAATAAGGCAAATTCGAGTTCGGCTGTCTGTTCCTCTTCATTGAGTGAAAGCAGCGTGATCTTGCGAACGATGTCACCGGTGTCTGGCGCAGGCTCTTTGTCGGGGCAAACGATAAACTCGGCCACGGATGAATCCGGTTCGACGACCAACCGGCGAAAAAACTCATGTAAAAAATCCTTAGATGGGAGGCCATGATCGGTGCGTAGGAAGCCACACGACGGATCATCCCAATCGTGGAGCGTTTCGGGATTTAAGCCGGCTGTTGTAGAAGGTTTGAGTTCATCGATGAGGGCAGGTTTGAGATGGGCGTCCCTGGCTTCATAGTTCTCCGAAAAACTTTGATAAGCGCGTTCTTTGAGTTCCGGCAAAACAAAACGCCAAAAACCAAATACGAAGGCAGAAAAACTGATGAGTCCGGCTAACATCCATGCCGCCTGCTTCATGATAAATCATCTCCTGAATTCTCGATCTATTCGCGCAAGAAAATACAATCCACCTGAAGTTGACGAGCTAGTTTTCGTTCGAAATATCCCGGAAATAGGAGGTGGACCGCAAACCCCATGGTGGCCAAATCTTCAATCATTGGCAACCAAAGTTTTTCTCCCGAGTACATGGTTAGCAGCGAAAGTTCGAGTTGGAGTCCGTGAATTTTTGGCAAAAGACCCGTGGCACCCGTCAAAACTTCGGATTCAAATCCTTGCACGTCCATTTTTACGAACAGCTTTTGACAATCTGAAAAAGTTTGCGCGAGCTCGTCGAGGCGAACAACTTTTACGTCTATGGTTCGACTGATAGACGAGCTGGGAGAAATTTTCTGCAGAAGGTCTGTCTGCGGAAGCAACGAGCTCATGTCGGATTCTTTTGAAATTTGAAATTGGGCAGTTCCGGTTTTGGACCCTAGAGCCATTGCTGGTTGCACTCGCCAAGCTGGGATATTTTGGGCTTTTGATTGCAAAAGGGCGTGAACTTGCGGATTTGGCTCGAAAGAAAATATAGGTTTGTGCCAACCCGCGGTCATCAGTCTCTGGGCATATTGGCCAATATTGGCGCCAACGTCGATGACTCCGTCGAATTGGTTTTTCTGCAAAAACTGATTGAGTTGAGCATCGAAGTCTTTGTTTTTGTCTTTGACGAGGTCGTAACCAAATTTCAAAGCCAGCTGTCGCAAAAGTTTATACATACATCCTCTATTCGTAACGAAGGGCTTCGATGGGTGAAAGCTGGGAGGCCTGCCGGGCTGGCCAAATACCAAACACAACACCCACCAGAAAAGAAAACGAAAATGACACAGCCACAGCGCCAACCGATGTTACAGCCGCGAAACCCAGGCTCTGTTCACTGAAGCTTGCAAGGAAAAGACCTAGCAGAATTCCGAAAACTCCTCCGAGCAAACCGATTAAAACTGATTCGACCAAGAATTGAGAGAGAACGTCATTTTTTTTGCCACCGAGAGCTTTGCGCAGACCCACTTCGCGCGTGCGTTCTTTCACCGACACGAACATGACATTCATAATTCCGATTCCACCCACCAGTAGTGAAACGGCAGCTATGGCTTGCAACATAGAGGTGATGATGCGGGTGGTTTGATCATAAAGTTCTTTCACGTCGTTTGAATTGCGAACAATGAAGTCATTGTCATCATTTGGTTCGAGTCGACGGAGCTCGTGTAAATACGTGGTCAGCAGATCCTGCAGCTGAACAAGATCTTCGGAAGAATTTGCGGCGACGGTGATGGTGTGGATAGTCCTTCGACCCAAGACTCTTTGCAAAGCCGTGCGCAGAGGCACGATGACGATGTCGTCTCGATCTTTGAAAGAGTTCGCGCCCTTAGCAGGTAAGACACCGATCACTTCATAATCGACCCGATTGAGTTTGATCAGCGAACCCACAGCCCTGCCATTGTCGCCAAAAAGATTGCGAGCGACAGTGGGTCCGATCAAAGCGACTTTGGCGCGGGTGAGATCTTCTTCTTCCGAAAAAAATCGCCCTTCACTGGGCGTTAAACTTAAAAGATCTTTGACTTCGGGTGTGGCTCCCATCAATTCCGGCGCCGAACGATTTGCACCATTTGCGACTGTGACATTGCCATAAACCTGCGCGTCGACTCCTCGAACACTTGGCAAGGTCTGGGCGTAGGTCTTCAGGCGCAAAAAATCTTCATGAGTGAAATTGCGAGTTTCGTTCGGATTGCCACCCTTTGCACTTTTGGGTGGTGTCGCACGCACATTCAATAAGTTTGTTCCCAAACTTTCAATTTGAGTGGCGATGGCTTTGCGCGCGCCGGTGCCCACGGCCATCATTGCCATAAATGAAGCTATCCCGATCACGACTCCGAGGGTCGCAAGGCCGGTGCGAAGTTTGTTTAACATCAGGGATGTCAAAGCCATTCGAGCATTTTCTTGAAGGCGAAATAATCGGTTTCGAAAACTGGGAGGTGGTTTGGCCAATTCTAAATCTGCTTTCAAATTTTTCCCGCGAGACTGTGCAAATCTCACCAGCGGAGTCTGCAGAACTTGATCACTAAAAACTTTTCCATCTTTGATGGTGATGAGGCGTCGCGCTCGATGGGCCACTTCGGACTCGTGGGTGACGATGATAATCGTTGTCCCTTGGCGATTGAGCTCATCAAACATATTTAATATCTCTTCCGACTGCTGCGAAGAGATATTGCCAGTTGGTTCATCGGCAAGAATCAGACGGGGACTGTTGGCCAAGGCGCGAGCGATGGCCACGCGCTGTTGCTGACCGCCCGAAAGCTGGTGCGGTTTGTGCTCCAGACGATCACCCAATCCCACCTGTTGCAGAAGTGCCTTTGCTCGATCGTGCGGTGAGATTTGGCCCGCGTACAGCAATGGCAACGAGACATTGTCCAAAGAGCTCGTCCTCGGTAAGAGATTAAAAAATTGAAAAACAAAGCCAATTTTCTGAAGTCGCAATTCAGCCCAGGCGTCTTCGTTGAGTTGACCCACGTCGACATTGTCGATTCGATGGTCGCCGGAAGTTTTTTGATCAAGCAGTCCCAAGATCTGCAGCAGTGTACTTTTGCCGCTGCCACTGGGGCCCATGATGCTGACAAACTCCCCGGCCTCGATGGTGAGATTGATTCCTTGCAGAGCGTGGACCTTCGTCGCCTCGTCACCGTGACTCTGATAGATTTTGTGAAGATCGTGAAGGTGGATCAGAGGGTGGGAAGTCGCCACAGAAATTATCTCGGTATCCATTGATTTACCGATTCTTATTGTCGCCGAAACAGGCCGAAACCAGTTTTCGAGGACTTTAAAGGTTCAAGTTGCTGCATTAAAACGATGTCGTTTTCTGAGAGCGCGCCTTCGACGGTGACAAATTCGCCATTTGAAAGACCCAGCTTAACCACTCGATTTTCTGATTGGCTTTCAGAGGCATCACTTCCTTTTTTGACCATCAAGTTGACCTGGGTATTTTGTTTTCCACCGGCAATCCAACTTGGCAACAACAGCGTGTTAGGTTTGTCGAGAAGGATGTGCTCAACCGAAATGGACATGCCAGAGCGAAGGACTAAGTCCATTTCAGCTTGTGGTTCAAGCGTGACGGGGTAGGTGGTGATGTTATTTGTTGATGTGGATTGGTGGCCGATGCGTTTCACTTTGGCTTCGAACCAGTTTTCGGGATACGCATCTATTTTCACTCTGGCTGATTGACCAACCACGATCTTCCCCAAGTCGGTTTCGTCCAAATTTGAAATGAAGATCAGTCGATCGTTGAGTTCAAACAGTGCCGTGTCTAGCCCAACGGACTGGCCTCTCGCTGCACCACGCATAAGGACCTGACCGCCTTCGGGTGCAAGTATCGGAGTCGGTTTGTACATTTCCGTGAATTCTTTCACCTGACTTTGCGAAAGTTTTTGGGTGCTGATCGAATCCATCATGGCGGCGCGCTCTTGCGAGCTCATCCACGCCAGGATTTGGCCTTTTTTAACGGATTCCCCGTCGCCCACCAAAACTTCGTCGATGCGACCAGGAACTGGAGAAGAGATGACAATTTTATTTTCGGGCTGAATGACACCGGTGGAAGAGACTTTGAGAATAAACTCAGAGCGGATAGGTTTGACTTCTTGGTAAGAGATCAGTTTTGCGCCTGAAAGGGAGCTGAAATTCATATAGGCCAAGATCAGCACTGCGCTGCCCGCTAGAATCATCACCCCTTTTTTCACGTCAATCCTCCCAACGAACTCCAGCCACCCGCTCGAGTTCCGCTCGCTGTTTTAGCAAGGCGGACTCGATGTCCAAAAAATCACCCTCAACTTCCGCCAGTTTGGTCTGTGCAACTTCCCAGTCGGCATACTTGCGAGTTCCGTTCTGATATTGAGACGTCACCGTCTCTGAACGAATCTTCAAGATGCGCCTCTCTTCGGCTTTGTTCAAGTAACGGGCCTGCAAGAGCTGGAACTGGCGAGATTCTTTTTCCAAATCTAGTTTTAACTGAGCGAGCGAATTTTGTCGATATTGCTGGGAGGCGATCAAAGTTTGGTGAGCAGAATCTACACTGCTGCGGGTGGCGCCGCCGGCAAAAAGATTCCAGGTTAACGTCAGTTGCACTTGTTCTTTGTTGTAGCGGCTTTCGGCCAGTGGAGGCAGGTCGGTGTGAGTAAATCCCCTTCGGTAATCGAGCGAGAGGGTGGGCAAAAAACTTGATCTGGCCTGCGTGACCAGAGCTTCGCTCTCTTTGACCGAGGCTCGCATCAACTGGCTTTGGGGATGGCTTAGCAGCTTCTCATCGCTGATGGGCTTGTTTAAAGCGGGAGACTCTTTCAAAAAATCTTCGGGTGAAAGCGAAATTTGGCGGCGTGAAAGCGAAGTTCCCAGCAACTCGCTCAAGCGATGCAGAGATTCGATGAATTCAAGTTGAGAGCTTTGCCACTCCAGATCCGCTGACTTTTTTTGGACATCCAAGAGGTCGACGGCCCACTTGCCCTCTAGGCCGGAGTCATATTTCAGCCGAACCAGTTGGAGATTTTTTTGCAAACGATCTGAAAGATCTTTGAAGTACGTAGATTTTTTTTGAAGATGCCACGCCTGAAAAAACTCTTGGCGGGCTCGGGCTCTGACCGAAATTTCTTCCAACTCAAGTTTGGCTTGGGCACGGTTGAGTTTGGCCTCGCTCTCGGACTGTTTGCCGACGGTGGCGAAGCCTCGAAAGAGATTTTGTGAAAGGACGAGATAGCCGTCTCGGGATTTTGCGGTTTCTCCCTTAAATTCGTCCGAAGTTTCTTGGCCCTGGGTGACCTGCAAGTCCAATGAAGGTAGCCATTCTGCTCGTGAAACACCTAAGTTTTCGCTCTGGGCCTGGACTTCTGCGCGCAAAGCTCTGAGAGAGTCATTGTTGAGCTCCTTGCCGAGGGCCACCACCTGTGTCCAGGTTAACTCTTCAGTCGAAGGTTTCATTAAAACAGAAGGAGCCTCGGCAGATTCTGCGGAAGCTCCTAAAAAACACAGCGGCGGTGCGATCGCCAGAGCGATCCAAGTCCGAAGTTTCAGACGTCATCTCCTTATTGCTCGTCGGCAACTTCTTCGAGGTCACCTTTGAGATCAAAGGTGAGAGTTTGAACAAAAACTTTCACTTTGTGTGAGTAGTGAATTTTTGCCCACATCAATTTACCTTGGCCCATATTAAAGATGGTATTTCGGCGTTGGCTATCAGTTTCGAGAAAAATCGTGATGGGTCGGAAAGGTTCGGGATCATTGCCAGCCACTTTAGCCACAATTTTGAATGGCGCTAAGGTGCCCTGCTTGGGAAGGCGCGTGATGGTGATGTCATTTTTTAAATTTGGGGCGCTAGCTTGTGGAATGGCGGAGTAAGTTTTTTGAGCGCCTTCGGCGAAGGCCAACAACGCGTCTTCTTTCAACGCATCTTTTGGCAAGTTGAGATTCATGTTGATTTTTTGAAAGCCCGCAACCGTCGTGCAAAGTTTCGCTTTGATTTTTGTGAGGGCATAAGACTGGCTACCGGCAGTTCCTGGAGCGATCACAAATTTAGTATTTACGGGCTGGTGGGCGGCATCGTCACAAGACTCAACAATATTTTGTGAGCCAGCGATGTGATATTTGAAAACGAGTTCGGCTTGGGCCGTGGTCGCCGTCAGTGCGAGCCCGAGAGTCAGAATTTTTGCAGTGTTTTTCAGTTTCATAAATCTCCTTAAAGGGTGTTGGTAATTGTTGGTTTATTATTTAATAATCTAAATAGGGGTTGGTTTTTCTGTTTTTTTGAAATTCAGCAGACCCTTCAGGCGCAGGTAACCGATATAAAGATAAGTGTGAAAATAGAGTGGCAAGGTTCGTGCAATCTCGCTCTTCACCGTGTTGTGTTTGTAAATAACAGCCGGGATCCATCGGCGCAAGAGAAGCTCCGAGACCTGAATGTTCGGTAGGATATAGATATTCAAGGCTTGGATAGGATGAATGGGTTGAACTAGCATTTTGCGAAAACTGAGGACGGAACTGAATCCCATAAAACCTTTGGTTTCAAATCCCTCTATGCCCGATTCAGATAAGACTCGAGATCGGAAGAGCACACGTCTGAACTCCAGTCACG
>CALCCV010000373.1 GCA_937900305.1 uncultured Pseudobdellovibrionaceae bacterium
CGATCAGAGGGGGCCGAACTCATATTTGAAATTCCTCGCGACGAAGCCGGTAAAGCACATGCTTTCTCAGGTGATGATTTTCAGGTACTTTCGGATGTTCAAAATCGCCTGCGATATCACGGGTCATTCCGATTCGTTCCATTACAGCTATTGAACGCAAATTTGCAGGTACCGTGAATGAAACGATCTCTGTCAGTCCAGCCTCATCAAATCCAAAAGCTAGAGCCGCGCGAGCGGCCTCGGTGGCAAACCCTCTTCCCCAGGCTTGACGAGCAAGCCGCCAGCCGACCTCTATGCAAGGAGTAAATTGCGTTTCAAATGTTGGCCGTGAAAGCCCGGCGAATCCCAATAGCAGCCCAGTCTCTTTTGCCTCTACGGCCCACAGACCAAATCCATGCTGTTCAAAATGAGACTCGATCCTTACGATCATTTCATCGCTCTCTTCGAGCGCCAGTGGCTTTAATAAGAACTCCATCACCTCGGGGTCAGAATTCAGTTGGTGGAACGGCTTTGAATCACTTGGCTTCCATCTACGAAGGAGCAGTCTTGCAGTCTCAATCTGCATTTTCTGCCTCCTTCACCTTTTTCGTGAAGAGGTTCCAAGATTTGGTCAGCGCATACCCTTGGCGTTGGTAAAAGCGATGCGCATCGGTCCGCTTGACGTTAGATCGAACGCGGACCAGATCAAGCTTTTGAGATTTGGCCCACTTTTCAGCAGCTGCCATCAACAACGCTCCGATACCCTGACTTCTACAGTGGGAATCCACGACTAGAGCGCCGATGTCAGCGCGTTCCTCGGCAAGAAGCGACGACATTTCTTTACCGACATGGATCCAGCCGAAAACCTTACCATTACTACTTGCGACGAAAAGTTTATGGATTTGAGTATTTTCAATCGCGTGATAGCGTCGTGAAAGACTGTGGAGATCGACCGGATATCCAAGTTGCTCAGCAAGTCTGCGAACTTCGGGAAGATCGTCCTTGCGCATTTCGCGAATCAAAACGGCAGTTTTCCCTAAAGTTCGCTCCAGTTTCATTAATAGCGCATTACCGCCAGGAGTTTCAATTTCTCCAAGAGACTTGAATCCCACCTTTTCGTAAGCACGAATAGGTCGTTTGTTTTGAGGATCTGGGTCCGAGATGATGTCGACAACAGAAGGATTCAGAAATAAATCACCTACAAACTGAGTGATGATGCGTGTTCCAAGGCCTTTGCCGACTAGCAAAGGGTCACCAATAAATTGATCTATTCCAAAGGTGCCTTCTTTGGTTTCAGGCCACCAACCTCCACCTACTTTGCAAGCGCCATAATATTGAATATAGCCGATAGGTCTTGAATCGATGGCGATAATAAATGGCGAAACACCTCTGTCAGAAAGCTTATTCAAAAATTTAACGTGCAAGTTCACACCATGTAAGACTCAATATAGCGATGGACAATGGCACTTGTTATTAATCGCCGTTGCGATCAACTTTGCTGGCCACGTGATTTTCAGCTTTACTAAACGAATTTAGCAGACGGTCACCTTTGAAGTCATTTTAAAACATCAATTATCCACTTCGTTTCTCTGGAGAGAGAATTCCTCAATTCAAATTTCTGATGATTGATTTCAAACTGATATCTTGCATATGGCAATGTTGAAAGCTCGACTTCGGGTGGATTTCCTGATCTATCAATAAACACAAAAATATTGAATGGGCTTAACATTGAGTCTCCGCCATCAAAACCCGCAGTGACGGATTCTTGCTTCAATTTTTTTTCTTTTTCGTTAAGCTCTCTGTATCTTTGAAACTTTAGTTCGAAGTCTGTAAACTTAAAAACCTCGCCTGGTTTGGTATTCTGATTTCCAAAACCGACACCATACTGCATATGATTCTCCATGGCAGCGCTGCTCTTGAGACCCATGGCACTTTTGCTGCCGGCCTTAGCTTCAGTGAAGAGAGCACATAACAAGATGACAGTAAAAATAATAGAATGGAATTTTTTTTCGCCCATATTTAAAACTTAAATCGGCTTAAGCCATATTGTCCAGAAACCAAATCTCACTGAAACTGACAGACATGATTTGAGACGTCTTCCACGTCAAATCGTCTCACGTCTCTTGCATCAAGGCGTGCTTGCGCTTTGTTGCTCGGGCTGTGCGGAGATCTTTGCCGTGCGAGTTTCCAAAACCCACGCTGTTTCATAAATCGCACCACAGTTGCATAAGACGGCATTGCTGACAAAGGCTCTGACGACGACTCTGCGGGAGATAGTTCAAGCCACGCTCGCAAGTTATCGGCGTGAAGCTTTCGGCTCCAGCTTGGATGGAGCTGGTAATTCTCGATAAGCCATATCTTGATTTTTTCACTCATCGATCTGATCATACCTTGATCTGAACGAACTCTGGTGCATAGGATCATAGTTCTAAGCCGCCAACACTGATTTCCAAGAAGGTAATCGGAGTCTATAAATCCAGCGAGGAAATCTTGAATTCGCTAAAAAGCGACCTCGAACGGATAACTAGCGTCAAGCCTGTGGGTGTGAGAAATGGGACAACGGATTGTCGGTTTTGGTGGAGCAGACCAGCCGCCCCGTATCAGCACTATGTCGCCTTGCTTGCCAATATGAAAACTTGAGCTTCCGGCAGGATTCGTGACGGCAGAGAGCGAAATATGTTCACGTAGCGGAATTCGTAGAATTTCTCAGGAACTCTTTTTTGCTCTCTTGGCTTTGACTTCGTACTCCATAAAACTAACAAGAATGTCATCTAAGGTTTGAAACTTCGATCCGAGCGACAAATTGATTTCTTTAAATGAAACCGACTCCTTATCGTTAAGCAGACGTCTGAGCGGAACATCGCGATCGCTTTCCTTTTCTATTTTCGAAATCTCTAGAAGTTGGGGCGCAATTTCCCTGATGAATTGGTCAATTTCAACTCGATGATTTTTGTATGCCAATTTCCATTCGGAATCGCAAAAAAACTGCCGAAACTTCTGAGGATCCTGATCCAGATATTTTGCCTCGATTTCTAAGCTGCGCAAGAACGCAAAGAAAAAATTAATTGTCGATTCAGCGGCCTCGGCAGGCCCATCGCCAAATGGAGTGCTCCAGCGGCTCGTTTGGGTAGAAATAGTGTGGTTTCTTTCTGCCTGGTGAACACCTAAAGTTTCAAAGATCCCGGATTTCGTATCTATACAAAGCGAAGCGCCAACCCAGGACTTCTGATCAGAATAGACAATGTGGAATTTGAGGTGACAAGTGCCAACGTCGTTTCCGACCAATTCGACTCGATACACTTCGCGAACCAGAGGCGACAAGGAAAGTTCAGATTTGATCAGAGAGTGGTAAATTTGAATTGTTGTTTGCGCTAGATCGGAATGTCGGACTATTTTATAATCATTCATAGGAAATCCTATCTATTTTTTCAATCGAAAGCAAGAATCGGAAAAAGCTCAAGACAGCTTAGATAGACCTGACAATGCGAAAGGGTCATTGCACACCGGTTTGACGAGACCAAAACCAGAAAATGACGGCTAGTCCGAGAAATATTCCCGTGACGATTAGAATAGGAATATACCCGAAATAAACCCAGGGCTCTATGAGTTCCTTGAAAAACCACTGGAGACCCGGAACTGATCGCGGCATTAGAAAAGACGCTATTGGAAAAGAAACAGAAAGAAATAAAAAAATATCCAGAGATAGGATTGAAGCATAACAAACTTTAACCTACCGCATAAATAAGGTGGCCTAAATTAGAAAAGCGTTTACAAGACCTCGACTCAAGCCTGAGTAGGATTTGAGTCAGGGACGGTTAAGAATTTAGTTACTACGCTAAAACACTTAACCAAACAGGAGAGTCCCATGACTCAGCAACACACGCATTCACGAGGGATTCAAGTTCAGCAACCGCGACCGTCGCGACCAATTTCTTGAAGCCGCAAGCACCCTTTACGACGACCACGACGTAAAACTTCTCTATTATAGTCTCGATCTCATCTGGAAACCACTCGGGCGTCTTGTGCGATTTGTTTGGGTCATCCATCCCAGACGCGGACGTTGGATTCTGATCTCTACTGATCTGACTCTTGACCCCATCGCCATCATCAAACTCTATGGACTCAGATTTAAAATCGAGGGCGCATTCAAAGCGGCCATTCATTCGCTGGGTGCGTTTACTTATAAATTTTGGATGAAGACGATGGAGAAAATCAAACGTGGTTCCGGCAATCAACATTTGCACCATAAACCAAAAGACTATCGTATTCGAGTCAAACAGAAAATAAATGCCTACGAAATACATATCCAGCTCGGGCTTATTGCTCAAGGGATTCTGCAATATCTCGCCCTCAGTTTCCCAACCCTCATCTGGAATAACTTTCGAGGCTGGATGAGAACTCAAAATCTCGACAAACTTCCATCAGAAGCCGTCGTTGGATCCGTCTCGCCAACTCGTTTTAATGGGCAGCCATCGGGACTACCCTGTTGAGCGACTGCTTCCCATGATTAAAGCTGTGTTTGAGGAAAAAGGTTTACAGCGGAGAACGGTTCGCGATTTACTCAGCCAAAAAATGGCGCACGAATCGGCGGACGTTCTATTTGAGACTCTAGGGCGGGTTCTCCGAAATGCTTACTCTCAACATGGATACGAAGCAGGTGGCCGGTACGCTCAAATGGCAAGATCACTTGCACCGACGGCGGCCACGCTCACTC
>CALCCV010000374.1 GCA_937900305.1 uncultured Pseudobdellovibrionaceae bacterium
GACCCAAGTCACTGGTGTCAATGCGAATTCCAATTGAGTCATCGAGAGCCGCCTGGGGATCTAACTTCAACGCGTCCTCAAGAGGAATTTCGACTTCGTCATCGATAAAATCTTCGGCTTTCACAACTTCTTTGAACTGATAAAGCTCAACCTCGCCCGACTCCTCATTGTAAGTCGCTTCGATTTCGCGATAGGTTCCCCACTTTTTGCGGGCGGCGATAAGCATACCTTGGGTGATAGCATCAACAACCAACTGTTTGTCGATGCCTTTGTCTTTACCCACTTGCTCGATGACTCGACTCAATTCAGAGAACACATTTTCGGCCATGACTTCCCCTTCTAATTCTTCTGACTACTTCTTCTGACCTTTGACAATTTTAAAAACCCATTTGGCTTTTAAAACTTCATCAATAGGAATCAAAATCTCTGTCTCTTTGATTTTAAACACGAGACGTCCATCGCGAACGTCCGTCAAAACGTCTTCTATATTTTTAGCGTTGATGAAGCCTTTATCGACCTCGGTACCAGCAGGAACAACCTCACCCAAACTTTTTTGAAGCTTCAATCCCAATCGGCGCCCCTTTGAAAGCTCGAATTGCCATGGGGCTCGAACCTGACGATCTAATCCCGGCGTCGAAACTTCCAATTGGTAAGCTTCGCCTGGCACTAAGTTTTCATCAGTGTCCAAGATGGCATTCAGTCCGCGAGACACCATGGTGCATTCTTCAATACCTGCGCCTTCAGGTTTATCAATGAACACTCGCAAAACGCGACCGCGCCCAGAGCCCTGAATTTCCAAATCATAAATAATCACGCCCGCACGAATCGCCACTTCATCGGCCAGAGTCGCTAGCTTACGCATCCAAGGTTCTGCAAAGTGTTGATCAAGGGTGGCGAGAAACTGATTGTGATACCCAAGCCACTGCGGATCTTCCAGCGGAGTCACCGAGCTCGATGCCAAATTTTCGATCTCTGAAGATTCCATATCTATTTCATCTATTTCGGGATTCACTTCGGAATCCATTGCAGAATTGCCTTCGATTTCAGACTCCAAAGTTTCTTTGTTTTTCAAACATCCTCCGTCAGGGCGCACTCACTCGAAAAGTCACTTTCAACATGACTTTCAATAAAAACTCTCAATAAAAACTTTCAAAGCCCGCTTTCAAATACCTCGAAATAAACTCGAAAATAAACTCAAAACAACTCCAAATGGAAATGCTGAAAATTCGTTTGCCAAGAAATTCTGAGGCAGAAGTGAGAATTGAGGCTAGGCTGATCTTCAAATCGGAAACCCACCCTAGTGCTCAGACCATAGTGCCCACACCATGCGCCCAAACCGTAGAGTTCAGATCATAAAGGTCGCTCTTTTTTTACTTTCACTCCCTTTTGAGCAAATCTGTTGGAAATCTGCAGAGATCGAAAATAAAAAAAGGCCCGTGGGGCCTCAAAAAATACCTGACCCACTATGGTTACCAAACTCTCTAGCTTTTCGCAAGGCCAATCCCTCGGGCTTCCATCTCGAGAGCGGCTTGACCATCTCGATAATACCGATCTAATCGCCGCTGGACTTGATAGCCAAGGGCCTCGTACATGGCCAACGCGCCAAGATTCTGCTCGTGAACCTGCAAAGTCCACGATTTCAAGTGACTGTTTGCATTATGATGTTGTGCCCAGGTCATCATCTGCCGACCGAGTCCGTTGCGCCGCCGAAGTGGCGAAACAAACACAAAAAAAACTTCCGCCGCTGCTTCGTAATCTTGGTAAATCAAAAAAGAGGGTGAATCGCTTGCCAACTCCAGCACCAAGGCACTTCGAGATTGGAGGGCCCAGAGATCATCGGGCGTCCAATAAAAATGACTTTGCTTCAGGGCGGGAGCCAACGTTTGAAGATAGCCCTGAAAATCTGCAGGCCAGAAATCAAATCCGTAGAGCTCAAATCGAGGCATCCCGTCTGATGAGATCATTTTTTGAGAGACTTCTTCCACTCTTGATCGCTCAAAAAATTACGCACCTTGTGCTTGCTGTGCAGAAGCGCAAACCATTCAGCCAACTTTCGCTCTTTGCTCTCCGCTAAAACTTTTTGGCGTATGGATTCAGCGGCTTCTGAAAACTCGACATTTGCGTATTCAGCGCGATGACTTTCAAAATAAGCCCGCATTTCCCGGTCGGAAAGATCACCGGTAAAGCTTCTCATTTTGCTTTCCAAAAATTCATTGGCGACAATTTTTTGGCGAATTGTGTTTTTCAAGTCATTTTCGGTCAAAGCAAAGGCACCCCAGGCAGCGGATTTGCTAATTTCGCTCTTGGCGAGATCGAGAACCACCAAAAGATCTTTTCCTCCCTGCATGGAGTAACTGAGTGCCCCCGCTTCGATTTCTAAAATTCGATCCACCAGGCAATCACTGGTCGCCTCCGCCATTTGAGAGGATCCTTCCGGGAGAACTTCAATGCGGGAATTTTCTTTGGCGACGTCCCGATTTAAGATTGATGTAACGAGGTGACAAAGTTGGACCTCTCGCGAAGTCACAACCGCACTTCCCACTCGGCCGACGCTTTGATTGAGCGTACGAGCTAAATTGGTAACCGGGAGAAGGTTGAGAAGAAAAAAAATGGTAGAGATAAAAAGAAGGCGTCTTTCTTGGACCATGAATCATTCTAAAAAAAAAGCCTCTTGGGGTCAAAGAGGCTTTTCAAACAAACGGCTCAAAGAAGGGTGAGCTTCAATAACACTGGCTTAGGATCGACTAGAACTGAAACCGACCTGACAAAGACATAAGACTGTGTGAGTACTTCTCGATTTTATCCATTCCGCCAAATTGATAAACGCTATCTGGACCCAATCGACTGTAAACGTTAAACAGGTATCGATAGTCCAAACCTAATGCGAATCCAGACGTAAATGCCAACTCTACACCGGCGCTAACGCCAAGATCGATGGCATGCGAAGAGGCCAAGGTATTTTGGCTAGCAGCTTGGCGATAGCTGGTTGGCCACTGATACTCACGATACGAGTACTGGAATATTCCACCAACGTTTGGGCGAATAAAACTATCGAGAAAAAAGTAACGAGCTCCAACACCCAAGGCATATTGATTGATGTCCACTTCATCTTTTGTGAAGTACTGGGGCCAGTAATACGATGGCAGATCGTAAGTGTAATTTGCGTTAACGAAACTTCCTTCGATCGCCAACCGATCATCACTGATCGACCCAAAGGCAACGCCAACAGCGTAATTTCCTGTCACACGCTTTACGTCGGGATATTCAGCGATTCCCACCAAACCAGAGACATAGCTTTGGCTTTGGACAAATTCTTCTTCCTGATGACGAGCTCGAATGGCCGACTGAATTTCTTCTTTTACGGTCTCTTTTCGCTCAACCGTCTCAACGGATTGAATCACCACCGGCTGCACTGTTTGTACGGGCGGCGGTTGAGGCGGAGGCGCCTGATTCATTTGCTGAAAGCTGTTGCCGAAGAGCGCGTCGGCACGACGTTTCTCATCTTCGATGCGCGACTGCTCAAGCTTTTCGGCAATGCGGCTCTCTGTGCCCATCTCAACTTGTTGCCGCTGACGACGCAACTCTTCAGCTCGCGATTCAACCAGAGGAGTGTCTTGGACATAAGTGACGGGCTGCTTTTGAATTTGCTGAGCTTGCGTCACCTGTTGCGGAGCCTGCAGCTGTTGATTGGGCTGCTGAACGGGAATGGCTTGCGCCTGCGCGCTGGACGTCGGTGTCGATTGATTGACGATAAAGATCGGCTGACCTTGACCATCTTTTGCGACCGGCTGCACAGTCGGAGCTGGTGACGGTGCTACATTTTTCGCATTCACTTGTGAGCTTTGTCCTTGATACATGCGATCCAATTCTGAATCTAACTCTGAATCCAGCTGTTGACCCGCCTGAGCCCAACTCATCAGAGGCAGACAGACCAAACTGATCGCCAGCACCCATCGTTTTTTCTGAAGTTGCATAAAATTCCCCTTCTTTGAAGCCGCTCTCTAGCAAAGCAAGGACAATGCCACAACGCTTCATTTGGTAGGAGTTTCAATAGCCCAGGAAATATTATGTAATATCAATCGCTTGCAAGCTCGTTGAGATCTTTGTGAATTTATCGAGTTTCAAAAGTCTCTGCAAATCGAGAAGTTCTTACAGGGACCGTGCAGTGCTTTGTCACTCGTAGGGGCCGGCGAAATGGTTCAATGCCAACCCAAACTGCGATTTCCTCAGAAAAGCACTTCATCAGATGAAGTGAGTGCGACTCCAAGCGAATCACACCACGATTTTCTGAAAAAGCTTGAAGGCTAGGCAGAATAAAAAAACTTCTTGTAAGTTTTTCGGAGCCTTGGTTAATCTTCGATTCCTACGCACAGGCCTCTGTGGCGGAATTGGTAGACGCGCTGGACTCAAAATCCAGTATTCGCAAGGATGTGGGAGTTCGATTCTCCCCGGAGGCACCAATCAAAACCAAAAACCTGAGTCATTCAAGTAGCCTAGAAGCCAACTAAAAATTAGGTAGAACTAAAGTAGAACTTTGCCCTGTAAGTCTGCCGTATCGAAGACAATAGCTTCCAGTAACAGATGGCGCAGCCAGCTGTTTGATTTAATTTACGGCATTGGGTCTCGTAAGTGGAAGTTAGTTTGCCCTGTAAGTCAGTCGTCTCGAAGACAATAGTCTCCAGTGACAGATGGCGCA
>CALCCV010000375.1 GCA_937900305.1 uncultured Pseudobdellovibrionaceae bacterium
CGGCGTGCCAATCCCCTAGCACAAGAAACCCGGCATCCGACGAAGCATCCGACGAACCTAAACCCATCGCCACTTCGGCGGCCGAACGTTTGAACTTCATTAAAGACGCCGAAGTTTGGTTTCCCGAAAATGCGCAAGACATTGGTAAAAAGAATTTGCGTCTTGGTCAACCCTCCGAATACGCCGTGGATCCGATGTATGCGGCCGATGACAAATATTTAACCTGCACCTACAAGGAGCCCGATCTTTCAGATCCACCGGGCGGAAAAACGCCAAAATTTGGCTGCACCTTTGATTTCAACGGCGAATCGAAAAGTCTGAAGGTGAAATACGATCCGCTCTTCCACCCTCTCAACGGGAAAAATGGAAAATTTAATTTCGAGGTGTACGGCGAAGTTCTTTCGACTCGCATTCTGTGGGCCTTGGGATTTGCCGCCGATCGGTCCTATCCGGTTCGTGTGAAGTGTTTGGGCTGTCCACTTGAGCCATGGACCTATATCCAAGGCAAACTCATCGAGAAAGAAAAAAATCTCGAAACCAATACGGCCCGACAAAATCAATTCGATGGCAGGGATCGTCTCATCGGTTTTGTTAGGGACGACATGGGTTTGCCCAACAATAGTCAGGGCATCGCAAACAGAGATCTTTATTTTGAAAAAGGTAAAAACAATGTGATCTTTCACGCAGCGGCCATCGAAGACAAATATGCCGGTCCCGAAATTAAACTGAAATACGAAACCATGTACCCTGAGGGCTGGAGCTGGGATGAATTGTTATCCAATTACAACACGCCTGATCAGTTACTTCACCGCCAGGCTCTTTCGATCGTGGCCGCTTTTCTCAATCACATGGACAGCAAACCGGACCAGCAGCGGCTGTCGTGTCGATCCCAAGAAGACATTCAACCCGATGGCAGATGCACGGCGCCGGTGTTGCTCGTGCAAGACCCCGGCTCTTCATTTGGTTACGGCTTTGCTCCACTCGAAGGGTATTTTCGGCTCGACAAAGGCAATCTCAAGGCTTGGTTGGGATTGAGCATTTGGAAAGACAGAAAGACCTGTACGCTGAAAGTCAATGGGGCGCCGAATGCGACGCTCAAAGAAGTGTCGGTGACAGAGGCTGCTCGGGCTTTCACGGCAAACCTCATGCGCCAACTAACGATGTCGCAAATAGAACAGCTGTTTTTGGTATCCCAGATTGAAAAGTTGCGCCAGCGAGATTCAGCCAGTCCAACGGCCAAAGAGTGGGCCAAGGCCTTCATGGAAAAAATGAATCGTGAAGTTCTCAACGCTCGCTGTGGATAAGGTCAGTTAAACTTATCTGAGCATCGGCTTCACAACCGCTGCTCCTTCGCTCCAGGCAATGGCGGTGAATCCGCCGCCAATCGCCCGAAGATTGGTGACTTGCCCTTCGTAGAGCCTAGCTAAGCCCATCTGAACCTGGTCTTTATAAAAATAAAATCTCAAATCATATTTGAATTTCTGCTCACCGCCGGGCGTCTGCAGTTCCAATGCAGGCCACAAATCTTGGGCGATCATCGGCTCGGGGGTGGCAAAATACTCTTCGAAAGCTTTGCGAGAGATGCTCGCACCTTTGTAAGCATGTTTTGAGCCATAAGATTGCGCCGGCTTAAAAAATAAATTTTTGCGATTTGCCCACATCTCATCACGAGCCTCTTCACTCATCAGCCGCGTACCCGGAATAACGGCTTGTAGGAAGCCGATGTCTTCGGAGTTCACACCGAGGTCAGACAAAATTTCTGGATCTCGAAAATTCTGCAACCTCAGTTTGTCGGCCAAGAGCCAATACTCTTTGGGATGCGGAGACAGGGCGACTTTTCGACTAAGGTACAATTCATTTAAATGAGCGGCTTGAGGAGTGGCCAATAAAAAATCGGTCCAGCGGTTGTAAATCAGATCCCAACCCTCATCGAGGCGGCGCTTTAAATCCGGATCGGCAGCATCTAAAATTTCGCACTGCAGACCTTGCTCTCGAAAATAGGACTGGGCCATCAGAAATTCCATATACAGCTTTTGTTCAGGCGGAGCTTCGTCCAGAATCGCGATTCGTCGCAAGGGTTGATCTGTTTTGGACACCAACTGAAATTCTTCGCGGGCGGCCAAAACCAGCTGGGCCAAAGGATTGGCGGCGAATGGGGTTTCCAAGCCCTGGGCCTCATAAAGGGAGGTTCCCGCAAAATAAAACGCCGCATTGGTGTTGATTTCGATGAGATGAATTCCCGCCTCTTCATCGAGATGCACATCAAAGCTATTGCACAAGGCAAAGTTCGGGATTTCACGAATTCGCCCGTCCGAAGACGATCTAAACACCATTTCCTGGTATTTAGATTTCACTCTAATGTCATGAATGATGTGCGCCAATCTCTCGACTTGTTCTTTCACCTGAATGGGCAAAATCACCGTGAACGGACTGACCAACTGTGGAGCGACCAGATCACCGAAGCCTGCCGGAAGATCAGGATATCTTTTTTTAGCGATATCAATCCAACGGGAGCGAACTTTAGCTGTGACTTCAGCCAAAGGATTCGCCACCACAGGCTCCTCTATGCCATTCTTCTCGAGGGAATTTGACGACTTTGATGCGCTTGATGAGTTTGATGGATTCGCTGGCTTTGAATCACTGTTTGGCATTCGGCACTCCCGCCTTCAATTTGAAAAATTGTGACAAAGGAGGCGTGTTTTGTCAGCCTTTAATCTGCCGGCAACTCATTCTGAAATTTTTCAGATCTCAACTTCTGGCTGACAAATCCCTCTGTCTGCGCTAGATTTCCAGGCGAAAGAGGCGCCTATGAAGTTGATCACCTGGAATGTCAATGGCATCAGAGCGTGCGGGCCCAAGGGTTTGCTGACGCTGGTGCAAGAAGAAAAGCCCGACATCCTTTGCCTGCAAGAAACTAAAGCGCAGCAAGATCAGGTCAGTGCTGAGTTACAAGACCTCGGCTATGCACACACCTACTGGAGTTCAGCCAAACGCAAAGGCTACTCGGGAGTTGCTACTTTCAGCCACATCGAACCACGAGAAATTCATACGACGATTGGCTATGATCATTACGAAAATGAGGGCCGCATTGTTCACACTCAATTTGAGCATTTTGAACTCTACAACATCTATTTTCCAAATGGTGGCAGTGGCGAAGAACGCCACCTGTTCAAACAACAGTTTCTAAAGGACTTGATTGAAGTTTTGAGTGTCAAAGTTCGCCAAAACATCCCGATGATAGTGGTTGGCGACTACAACGTGGCCCACACCGACATTGATGTTCACGACCCCATTCGCCTGAGCAAAGAGAGTGGTTTCTTGCCCGAGGAACGCGCCTGGTTCGGCGACTTCGTACGGTCCGGTTTCGTCGATGCTTATCGTCACTTTCATCCCGAAGTGAAAAACAAATACACCTGGTGGTCTTACCGAGAGTTTGGTCGGGTCTCCAATCGAGGTTGGCGGATCGACTACGTTTGCATAACTAAGAATATTTTACCTTATCTTAAATCGACGGAAATTTTGGATGGCGTGATGGGATCTGATCACTGTCCTGTCAAAGCTGAATTTGATTTTTCGGGGAAACCATGAATCCAGTGTTAATTTTATTTCTTGAAATCATTGCCTTCTGGTCGCTTGTTCAAAAATTTGGTTTTTTGGCGGTGGTCGGAGCCTACATGATCTCTTCGGCGTGGGGCCTGTTGATTTGTGTGCTTTCGTTTCGAACTCTGGCGGCAATGCCTCGGCAAAATTTAACTTCTATCACTGCGCTGATGGACCGAAGCGTCTTTTTAATGGCCGGTGTTTTATTGAGCCTTCCGCTTTTATCGACCAAATTAGTGGGAATTTTATTATGGGTGCCCGGGTTGCGTTGGCTTTTGCTGTGGGCCTTTAAATCCTTTCAGAAACGAAAAACTCAGTCCCAACCCGCCTCACAGAGGGGACCTGGACCTCAGCCTTTCGAAAGGGCTTCCCGCTCCAGGGGACCTTTCGTTTACACCTACACTTTTAAATCGGGAGCGTCCGTTCAAGGCGCTGCAAATTCAGATGACGATTGGTCAGAGCCGTCCATTCGTGACGTATCTCCAATCGATGTTCCTCCTCCCAAATCCCTCAATTCAGCTTCGCATGAAACCATCGAAATCAAGAGCGAGCGCCTGAGCGATTGAGCTCTCAGGTTGAAACAATCCCCTCTCCCGACTGCGTTTTGATTTGAGACAAACACATCTGCCGAGACCTGGAATCCTCGCCAACATGATACAATTGAGTGGGCGGGGAAAATTCAGTTTTGTTTCGATTTTGTCGATAGGAAGCTGATTGGAAACTGTTAGCTTCTTTTGGTTTTCGCGAATCTCGGGGGTGAAAATTGTCTGAAAAATTTCTCAAGACCAAGTTGTCGCGTCACCTCTGGAACTCGACTGTTTTTTTTATTTTGCTGATGTCAGCGAATTTGGCTAGTGCCGAGGTTTCAGGACCAGATTATGAAGCCGCCCAAAAGCGAGCAAAAGACGTCATCAAGGAGCAAGATAAAAAAGATCGAGCCGCCGCCGCCGCCGCGGCAGCTGCGGCCAATGCACCGGTGTTCGCTGAGGCCATCAAACAATGTGTAAAACAAATGAGAGAGACCGTCGCCATTTGCAACACGAAAGCGGCCGAATCGGAAGGGTACTGCAATCCAGATTCAAGCCCGAACATCGCAGCGGCCGTGCAATATGGTGGTCAGGGTGCGATGATCGCCAATGCCTTTGATATGGGAACCAGTGGTGGTTGCGGAGAGATCGCGAAATACAGCGCCGGCCTGAGCGCGGGACTGGTGGTTTTCAAAAAGATTTGCCAGCAGGAAGCGGCTTCTTGCCTCAAGCCCTGTGAAGACGTCATTGCTTTGGACAACTCCACAGACAGCTGTCGCAGCCCTCCGGGCGGGCCACAGACGGCCGCGGAAATTCCAAATGATCTAGTTCGCGACGAGCTCGATGAAGTTAGAAAAATGGTGGACGCCGCCAACAAGGGCCAAGAAAAGTGCGCAAAGCAAGCCGAGAACGGCACCAACGTCGAAGGCCAAGTGGGTCAAGCCCTGACAACTTTGAAACAGCAAACGACGACTTGTAAAATGAAAACGGCAGGTGTGCAGACCGCAGATTTTTGCGCACAGAATCCCACCGATCAAGCTTGCCGAGGCAGCAGCGGTCGGAATTGTGGCGACGCCGCCATGGCCAACGACCCGGTTTGCAAATGCATTGCAAATCCTTCGTCGTGCAACGGCGTGAATAGCCTGAACAATTCTTTCGGCACCGTGGGCTCCATCCGGGGTGGCGCGGGCGCGGCCGATCTAAATAAAGGTGCAGCCGGGGCTGGTGCCGGAAATCTCAGTGGCCTAGGTGCAATGGATTCTGCGGGCCTTGGCGAAATCGGTGGGCCTGTCGGACCCAAAGGTGAATCTCGAAAACTCGGTGGCAATAAAGGCGGTTCCGCTCCCAGCAGTGGTGGTGGCGGAGGTCAGGGCGGTGGGGCTCCAACAGCAGCGGCCGGCGGCGCCGCCGTCGGTGACAACGAAAATCTCTATCGCGGTGGACGCGGCGGAGGAGCAGCTGGTGGCAGTGGACGTGGCGCTGGATCAGGCTCTGCTTATGCTGGTGGATATCGAAGTGCGCCAGCAGGAGCCCTTGGCTCCGGCAGCATTTACAATGGCCGCATGCGCGGAGCCAAAGGTGGTCCTAACTTGAACGACTTTTTGCCAGGTGGGCGCAATGATCCCAATGCCAGAGGAGTCGCTGGCATCACCGGACCCGACGGAATCACCGGGCCCCACACCAATTTATTTATGAAAGTTAAAAATCGCTATCAAGCGATTCGCTCCAGTCTGCTGCAAAATTAAATCAAACTTCAAATCTCAAAATTAAAACCAAGGTCGCACGACCTTGGTCGTCTTCGGTCCATTCCTTGGTCCATTCTTCCAAATCTCAACTCCTGAGTTTTTGAAAACTGTCGATGAAAAGGCATGGGAGATCGGAAGAGCACACGTCTGAACTCCAGTCACGGCTACAGATATCGT
>CALCCV010000376.1 GCA_937900305.1 uncultured Pseudobdellovibrionaceae bacterium
AATATATTTATTTTTTTATTTTTGTTGCCAATGTTGTTGCCATTCTTTGTGACTAACCAATATTACGTGAGTGGAATTTTGTGTCGCATTTTTGTGTATACGATTTTTGTAGCGTCACTCGACATCGTCGTTGGATACATCGGTGATATTTCCATTGGGCACGCCGGGCTTTTTGCAATCGGGGCCTACTCTGTTGCAATTTTGACGGGTCCTTCGAGTCTCAATGCCGAAGGAAATTTGGCTTTTTTGCCTGAATGGCCGTTTGCTTTTGCAGTTTTAATTGGAATTGGCCTGGCCGCCATTGCAGGTTTGATTTTGGGATTTCCGTCTTTGCGAAGCTCCGGTCCCTATCTCGCGGTGAGTACGATCGCCTGTGGGCTCATTGTTTTTACCATCGTCAATGAACAAGAGTCGCTGACCAACGGAACAAAAGGGTTGCACGTCGCTGGGTTGTCTTTCGACGGATTTGGTTTGTTTGAACCGCTTCGATTTCAAGGCAACCGATTTCTGTGGATCGCCTATCCTTCGATGTTGGCGGTTATGTGGATGATGAGAGGTTTTGGGCGAAGTTTTTGGGGTCGAGCCTTTGAGGCTATTAAATTCAGTTCGATCGCCGCTGAGTCTTGCGGCGTACATCGCACTCGCTTTAAAATTTCGGCTTTTGTCATTTCTGCGGCTCTGGCAGGTTTTGCGGGAGGGTTGTTTGTTCAGCTGGATCAATACATAGCGCCGGGCACTTTTAGTTTGGATTTTTCAATCCTCGCTTTGATGGCGCTCATATTTGGTGGACTTCGCTCAAATTTGGGAAACTTTTTAGGAATGACTGTTTTGGTGATTTTGCCAGACTTGTTCACGGCATTTTCAGATTACCGGTTGATCGCATTTGGAGTGTTGCTCCTCCTGACTTTATTTTTTTTGCCCGAGGGAATTGCAGGACTTTTAAAAAAGCAATGGCGGAACTTTTTTCCGTCCCAGGATCAAGATTTGCGGAGAGCAGAGTTTGAAGAGGTTTTTCGGAAAAGTTCGCGCGAGGCTCCCTTTTCGGTGACTTCAAAAATGGACACCATTGCTCTGGCCTTGAATCAAATTCGCATGCAATTCGGTGGGTTGGTGGCGGTCAATGACCTCGAACTGCGCGTAAAGTCTGGGACGATTCATGGTTTGATGGGACCCAATGGCTCTGGCAAAAGCACCACCGTAAATTTGATCACTGGCGTTTACGCTCCCACGGCCGGAATTGTGAGTTTATTTGGGTGCAATTCGAATTCTCTAAAAATTTACGAACGTGCTCAACAGGGTGTGGCCCGTACTTTTCAGAACCTCCAATTATTTGGTGGACTGACCGTTATAGACAATGTGCTCGTGGGCCTTCACTTGTCTTTCCACTCTTCTCTTTTTAAAGTGATGTTAGGTTTTCCATCGGTGGCCCGAGAAGAGAGGCAGCTTCGTGAACGGGCCTATGCTCTGTTAAAATTTGTAGGTCTGGAAGCTCTGGCCTTCGAGACTGCCGCGAACCTGGCGTACGGCCAAGCTCGAAGGCTGGAGATCGCACGAGCTCTGGGCTTAAATCCTTCGCTGTTGTTATTGGACGAGCCGGCCGCGGGTCTGACAACCTCTGAGATTCAAGAGTTCAATGGCATCATTCGAAAAATTCGGGATCAAGGTGTTGCGATTGTTTTGATCGAACATCACATGGATATGTTGATGGAAATTTCTGATGAAATTACCGTTTTAGATTTCGGCAAAAAGATTGCGTCAGGTCCTCCCCAGACGATCCAAAATCATCCGGAAGTCATTCGGGCGTACTTGGGTACTGCGTCGCAACTCGGTGTTTCGGGAGGTGATGGATGTTAGAGCTTAAAAATTTACAAGTAAATTATGGGCGCATCACCGCGCTAAAAGGAATTACACTAGAAGTTCGCGCAAGTGAGCTGGTCGCGGTGATTGGTTCCAATGGGGCTGGCAAGACGACAATGCTGAAGACCATTTCCTCACTTTTGCGACCAGCATCGGGAGAGCTGCTTTTCGAAGGAAAATCTCTCTCGTCTCTCAAAACGCACGAAGTGGCGTTGTTGCGGATTGCCCATTGTCCCGAAGGGCGAAAAGTTTTCGCTCAGCAATCGGTGAAAGACAACTTGCTCCTCGGAGCTTATCCAAGGTTTCGTCGCGAGGGTCGCAAAGCGATTGATCTTCAGATGGCTCAAGTTTTTGAAATATTTCCGAAACTTCGCGAGCGCGTATCGCAAATGGCGGGGACGCTGTCGGGCGGCGAGCAGCAAATGCTAGCGATTGGCCGAGCGTTGATGTTGAATCCTAAACTCTTGCTTTTGGATGAACCGTCAATGGGTTTGGCCCCGATCATTATCGATGAGGTTTTTTCGGTGATACGAAGGTTGAAAGAATCCGGTGCCGTGACTATTTTGTTAGTGGAGCAACTGGCTTTTAAAGCCTTGCAAATTGCCGATCGAGCCTACGTTTTAGAGCAGGGGTTCATCCGTCTTTCAGGCGAAAGTCAGACTTTGCTATCGAACTCAGAGGTTCAAAAGGCGTATTTGGGAAATCTACATCGGCCGAACTGAAATTTTTTGACCTTTGATACCACCTCCGCGCAAACCGGCGAGGGCTGCGGTGGCCCGAGTGGCGCTGATTGCAACGTAGGAAATTCGATCTTGGATTTCAATTTGACCAACATCCGCGGCTTTTAATCCAATGGCTGGATTGGTGAGTGCACCAAGTATATCTCCTGGTCGAATCTTGTCTTTTCGACCTGCACTGATCATCAAAGTTTTCATTGGGCTTTGGCGCAGGTCTTCATTCAAGCCATATTGGTTGGCAAACCCTAAGGCGGGTCTTTCCATTTTTTGCCCAGTGGCCGCTTCAATTTCTAAAATTTTTGCGGCCTCTGAGCGCAATGCCAACGAAACCGCGACGCCAGTTTTGTCGGCGCGTCCGGTGCGGCCCACTCGATGAAGATAAACATCTGATTGTGAAGGGAGATCAAAATTGATGACGAGGTCTAAGCCAGCAATATCCAAACCTCGAGCTGCCACGTCCGTTGCAATTAAGATTCGATGGGATCCATTTCGAAATTGAGCCATCACCCGATCGCGATCCCGCTGGATCAGTTCCCCGTGCAAAACCGAACAGCTCACGCCCTTTTCATGAAGGCTGGAATAGAGATCATTCGCTGTGACTTTCATATTGCAAAACACGAGCACCGAAGTCGCCGGGTGTTGCTGCAAAATCCTGAAAAATGAACCATTCTTCGCTGACGAGTCTGGGACCTCATAAACCAGCTGTTCAATGGCTGATTTTTGTTCAGGCTCTTGAGAGATTTCGACGTGCTGGGGGTTTTTTTGATATTTGGCACTCAAGCTTTTGATGGAACTTGAAAACGTTGCGGAGAAAAACACGGTTTGCCGAGCCAACGGCAATCCGGAAACGACGTCGTGAATTTGTTCTTCAAATCCCATATCCAACATTTTATCAGCCTCGTCGAGGACCAATGTCTTCAAAGCGCTGGCTTCGAAGCGTTCTTTTTGCAGAAGATCCAGAACTCTACCAGGAGTGCCCACGACAATGTGCACCCCGCGGAGTAGGGCCTGACTTTGTTCCCGCGAGGGACTGCCTCCACTGAGAGTCAATACCTGAAGGCCTTCAAGGCGGCGGCCCAGCTTCCGAACGTCGCGAGTGACTTGATTGGCAAGCTCGCGAGTGGGACATAAAATCAAGGCTTGGGGACGTTTCAGTTGGAGATTCACAGTATTTAAAATCGGTAGAACAAAAGTTGCGGTTTTGCCACTGCCAGTTTTAGATTGCCCAATCACATCTTGACCAGCGAGAAGCAATGGCAGGCCTTGCAATTGGATAGGAGTGGGTGTCTGAAATCCCAACTCTTGGATGACGGTCAGCAGAGCTGGCTTGAGATCAAAATTTAAAAATTCGCTGGTTGTCACGGAGGGGCCCACTTTCGAACGTGTGAATGCAAGCTCTACCTAAAAACGAGATCGCCGTCCATTTTTTCGTGATCAACCCCATGCGCGACCCTTGATCCCCTGTGTTTCCCCTGTAGGATGGTGAAATGATAACAATTCATCATCTGGAAAACTCTCGTTCTCAAAGGATTCCGTGGCTCCTCGAAGAGCTCGTATCAGCGAGCCCTTAAGCGTGGCGGACCTTATTCGTTGATGGGTTGAAACTATTCCGCGATAATTTCGGTCGAGCCTTGTTGTTCGATTCGCACGAGGGCTGTTCCCAAAACTTTTGCGATTTGTAAGCGCTTGTTGGTGGCGGTCCAACCTGAATTTTCCTGGACCACTTTGCGAAGCTCTGTTTCGGCATTGGCATCTTCGAAGTGGGCCAGCGCATTTTGCCCAGCTTCTCTCTGACGGCTTTCGCTGGATCGCAAAAGTGTTAGTATATCACTCAAAGCGGGGGCACCCAATGAGCCGAGGCTTTGACTGCAAAATTGACGAACATTTTCATCTTTGTCCCGGGCGCATTCAGAAGCGATTTTCAAAGAGTCAGGAAAGCTCTTGATATCCAAATTTGCGAAAACACCGGCCGCCTGTTCGCGTTTTAAAATTTTCGGCTGAGCTAGTTCACCTTTGACGGCGTCAAAGGCGGGTCGACCCAAGCAGCGGAGGGCAGCGATGCCTGCATCTTCGTTGCTAATGGATTTGACGGTTTGTAAAACACTGTCGATGTGTGGACCGGCCACGATCCTTTGCTCTTCTGGCAAGAGGCAGATCATAGCTACGGCTCTTTCGCGAGATGCATCTGTATTTACGATATTGAGTTGAATATATTCGGTGATGAGGTCATCACGTCGCAAATTTTGAATCAAATTTTTGGCAGCGACGATGCTCGCACCATCGATGTCTAGGAGAGTTTTCAGGCGACTGGTGGCATATTTCGCCGAATCGCCGTCAAGGCTGGCCATGATGGCAGCCGTTGCTGTAATCACCTCCGGTGGTTCTTTTTCGCTGATTCGTTTGACCAAGAGATACTCAACATTTTTGACGTTCTCGTTTCCAAATTTCTTCATGGCCGTGATCGAAGCTGCACGAACAAGTGGGTCCTTGTGTTTCATCATCACATCAACCAAACGAGGCAGGGCCACGACCGTTTTCACATTTGCGCATTTGAGGCCTTGGATGGCCCAATAGACCACATCTTTGTCGCCTTTGGGATCGAGGTTCGACCATATTGATTTTGAATAATCATCGCAAGAACTTGAGAACTCAGAGATCTCCCGCAGGGCCGCTGCTTTTTCGGCGGGAATTTCCGATTTCAAACGGGTTTCAATGTCCTCGGCCGCCAAGTTGTTGGGTGATGATTTGATGTCCACCGCGTTGACGTCACCGACGGCCAGCTTCACTTTGATGTCTTTGCCAGCTGGATTTTTGGGAAGTGCTTCCACCGAGGCTTTCGGCACGCGATCGAGTTGCACTTCGAGTGTTTTCTTTTCGCCGGAGCCCTGTGGGTACTCAGCATAGATACGCATTTCTCCCCGCGCGACGGAAAGTACCTGCCCTGCGATTTCGGTAGTTTGAGGGCGCTGACCAACAGCTGGGGAGCCAATTCCTAAATCAGGACGACTAGCGTGGAAAGAACTTACACCTACATTCCCGAGAAACACCGCGACCTCTGGTACGAAAGCAAAAACAGGGAGTATCGCGAGAAGAGTCGCGGATCGACTCCAGCTGAATTTGGAAGACCATTTCAAGATTGGACCTAAAAAATTCCAGATAATAAAAAATAGAAACAATGTCAGAGTGAATGGAAGAACGATCCCTTGCCAAAAGAGGGGTACCCAAGAAAATTTGCCGGTCAAATAAAGGATTCCCGCAAGGAGAAGACCCACAACAGCGCGGAAAAGCCAAAGCTGCGGCTCAAAACGCACAGATTGTGGAAGACGATCCGAGACCCAAATTCCGACATTGCTGATCGTGCGAAAATTGAAATAGAGGCAAATCAAACTGCCGATGCCCAGAATCCATTCGCTATGGCTCGAAAGCACCTGAAAGATCTGCCAGGCTTTCAAAGACAAGACGATGTGGCCCACGACCGTCATTAAAAAGAACACTATCCAAGGTAAAACGAGCGAGAATAAAAGATGCATATCACCCCTCGACGCGAAATATTATTTTCTGTGGTGGTCCTACCACAGATCACTCTTTATGATGA
>CALCCV010000377.1 GCA_937900305.1 uncultured Pseudobdellovibrionaceae bacterium
GTTGTCCATTCTTATCAAGCCCCTTATCTCCAGTTCGGACGCCAACGACCCGTTCGCCATCGTACAACACTTCAGCCGCGGCAAAACCCGGGAAGATATTAACGCCTTTTTGCTCGCACAATCCACCCAGCCATCGATTGAGCTGACTCACCGATACAATGTGATTCCCATGATTTTGAAAAGGTGGCGGAGTGATCGGCAATTTGAAAGCGCCGCTTTTCCCCAAATAATATACTGCATCTTTAAGTACATCTGATTCAATCGGACAGCCCAGCTCCTTGTAGTTCGGAACTAGCTCTTTCAACGCCGAAGGATTTAAAACCGCTCCCGAAAAACTGTGAGCGCCAATTTCAATTCCCTTTTCGATCACCGCAATCTGAGGCTCCATTTTATTCTCAGGATGAGCGTCATTGTGCGCCTCGATCATCTGAGTCAGCCGCAGAGCACACGACAACCCCGCAGATCCGCCGCCCACAATCAAAACATCCAATTCCATCGTTTCGCGAGAAACATCTGGCGGAGGCAGCGCGCCTCGTCTCACCTTTACACTCTCAGCCCTTGCACTCTTGGTTGGTCCTAAACTCATGTGCTTCCTCCCCGCGAACAGCGATGTTCAGATGTTCAATAGTCCTAGGTGTTTTTTCAGAAACTCAGAAACTAATCTTGTGAACCCATTTCTTCTTCTTCATCCTGAACTGGCATAATTTTTCGCTGTGGCTTAGCCAACGTTTGCTGCACCTGGAGATCCTCTTCGTCGGGGCCTCCCGCATACAGCCGATGTTTCACTTTTGCCAACAGCTCCGGCGGATCTTGTGGCAAATCCATCTCCACAGGTCGATCAGCCCCGTGAACCCTCGTTGCGCCGACCAAGATGCACAAACCTATAAACCATCGCGAAAATTTCGATTTCAAAATACCTCCTGCAACTTTCAAAAACAAATCTCAAGCAATGATCACTTCTCGAATCGGAAAACGGCCGCGGGAAACTCGGCGATGAGACGCCATCGGAATTTGACGACGCACTTTTTCGCAAGCTTCTGGATCCAGCGTCGAATGGATCACACCCACCTCCGACTCCTCAAACGTCTGTACCTCGCCCCAAGGATTCACAATCTGAGAGTGGCCAAAAGTTTCGCGCTGACCGAACTCAGATTTATGAACACCCGACTGCGCTGCCGCAACAACATAACACTGACTCTCAATCGCACGAGCCCTCAGCAAAACATCCCAATGAACTTTTCCGGTTCGAACCAAAAAAGCCGCCGGGACCAGCAACACATCGACCTCCGCCGCTGCGTACTGCGCATACAGCTCACTGAAACGCACATCATAACAAATACTCTGGCCAATCTTCCAACCCTTGTAATTTAAGATCACGAGCTCTTGACCAAAATTGAAGTTGGCCGACTCTCTCAATGGCTGATGATTTTCAAGAGAAATATCAAATAAGTGAATTTTAGAGTAGGTCGCCGCAATCTGCCCCGAAGCTGAAATTGTCACCGAACAATTCCAGTGGGCCCCATCCATCACCAATGGCACCGAACCCAAATGCAAAGTGATCTTCAAACGACGGGCTTCCTCCGCCAACTTCGCAAAGCCAGAATGATCCAAAGTAAGGTACCGCATGGGAGCTTGATCAGAACATCGAAAGTACAAACTGTTTTCAGGACAAAACAAAATTTCCGAACCCTGCTCTTTGGCTTGAGCCAACCCACCCTGAATCACCAATACGTTTTGCTCAACGTTTTCATCAGACGTCATTTGCAAAACACTTATTTTCAACGAAGAAGCGCCTCGTCCCATAACTCACTATGAAATCAGCTTTCGGAATTATCAATTGGTTTTTAAAATCCAAAATTCAACAGGGAGTCCGTGAGCTTCAACACAAATTCACGAGACTAGACTACCTTGATTTTAAAATTTGCTATTGTTTAGATTTTGAAGGTGCGGGCGTATCACCCTGATTGAGCTCACTCATTTTTTCAGACACCTGTCGACACTTCCAATCTGAACCTTCCAAATTAGCGACGACCCTTTGAACAAAAGCTTCACAGCCCATATTTCGGATGGATTTACCGATCAATTGTGAATTTGTGGATTTAGTGTAGTACGCTTCACAACCCACGCCCTCTTTGACCTTTTCGATTCGAATAGACCGAACCTCTTGAGATTTTCGACAAAGAGTCAGGGGATAGGAAGGTTCATTCACTTTGACAGACGAGACTTTGACGTCATTTGGCTTCGAAGTCGTGGCCGGCGACAGAGACTGCGATGATGAAAAACTGGAAGCTCCGGAAGTCTGACCCACCGAACCAGGGGGCATCATCGGCGAAGGAATGAATTTTGGCGACCCCTGGGGAGCCGGTGATGGAGTCAAACCTGGAGCAGGAGCAGCTACGCTCACAGCCGTGGTCAACATCCAGCCGGCGAAAGAGAGCCAAAACCCTCTCGTCACTTTGCCTTGGCCTTTGTCTTAGCTGTTTTTTCTTTTTTAGCTGCAGCAGCTTCGCTCAGCAACTTCACATTTGAATAATCAATGAAACTTTCTTTTTTCAAAAGACCATCTTTCTTATCAAAATGCGTTTGCACTTTTACACCTTGAATTTTGATGCGCAAATTGCGGCCATCAACTTCCAACACATTGCCTTTTTTGCCACGCTCAGCTCCGGCAATCACTTGGACTTGAGCACCTTTTTTAATCTTCAACTTCACCATGACCGCTCCTCAAATATCAAAAAACAAATATCAAAAAAAACTAGTAACCTTGTAAAACAAATAAAAAGTAAAACACTGAGAGCCCTGCTCCCTGGCCCAATCTCCAAAGCAGGGGCATCTTCACGATTCCCACATCAGCGGTTGGGATAGATGAGATTGGGCTGAGATTGGTTAAGATGCTTTGGCAGCGACTTTCGTGGATTTTCCACGTCGAGCTTTGCGACGAACGCGTGTTTTCACGTCGAGTGCCCTTTTCGACAATTTGCTGTCGTCTTGGCGAAGCAAATAGATATCAAAGCCACCCATATGTTCCATGTCGCGAATGGTGCTTGCAGCCACATTCAGTCGGACCATTTCATTGAGAGTCTTGCTGTACAAACGTTTTTTTTGCACGTTTGGAAGCGCTTTAGATTTAGTTTTAATATTAGAGTGACTGACCAGATTTTTGACGACTGGTTTGCGACCCGTTAATTCACACTGACTCATGCATTACCTCTTTGTTGCCCCAGGTCCAAAAACCCAGACTCCTGTACAAACTGACCTGTCAAATTGAACTTTCAAACTGAACATTCCAAATTTAAATAATCACTAAAAAAATCATTTAACAAATCAAACTCAAATGGCTCGAAAAAGTTGGTGTATTAAAATTTAAGCGAACTGGCAACCCTTTTTGCCTTCAAACCCTTAGAATTTAGAGAATTACTGATTCTTCGAGGAATGATCGCTTGACCTCAATTCCGACCTCCTTTAGATAGGGAGGTCTTATTGAGATTTGTACGGCGTGATTTATTCACAGCAAAGCACTAAAGCAACTAAAGTACACTAAGACAGTACTCTAAGACAAAGGTGAAGTATGGCATTTCGTGGTGGCGGCAATGATCGAAATAGTAGAGACAACAACGACATGGACGGAGCTGAAAAGGGCGGCAAACGCTCGGGCCGTTCAAAATACCGCCAAGATCTCACTGGCAATCACCATTTCGATTACAAAGATCCTTTGGCCATGATGCGCTTTGTAGGAGATGGCGGTAAAATCACTCCTTCTCGAATTTCTAAATTGAGCGTGGCCCAACAGAAGCGAGTTTCTGCAGCCATTAAAAAATCCCGCAATTTGGCGCTTTTACCCACTGGCATGGATGCTCACGATCACAGCCACCGAGTTGAGGCTATCAGTCCTGTTCCTTTCGAAATTTAAATTCAGAATTAAATTCAGATTTTTTGAACTGAATTTTCTAGATAAATAAAATCGGCCGCATTGGGAACTTCCCGCGGCCTTTTTTTTGCGCTAGAGCTTAGGGGCTCTGCGTCTCCTGGGCCAGAGAGCCGCCAACAGAACACCCAAATAGGCTAAGTTTGAGACTCGGTGTAACCAAGCCATCTTCAATCCCAAAAAGGTGACTTCTGCAATGGACTCCTCTGTGGACATCCACCGGACGAGAGCTTGGGGTAGAGCCAGCAAAACAATGAACGCCGCCAGCGCGAGCAGATAAAATGTGACTCGCCGATTCAATCGCCACTCCCAAATGAGCAAAAGCAGCGGAATAAAGACAAAAAGGGCAGAGGCGATTTCGGCAGCCTGCCGGCGAGGAAGCATCTGGAAAATCAACGGAACACCGAACGCAAGAACCGCCAGTATCAAAACCGGCCAAAGCCGCTGAGTGCGTCTGATTTCTGAGAAATAAGTCTTAAGCATTGGAACCCTCCTTGAGCTTGAGTCCTCAAATCCAATACAAACACAGAGTCTCGCGTTTGGACATGGTCTTCGCCTTGCAATCGGAAGGAGGAAAGCGTGGGCCGATTCCCGGGAAACTCCGGATGTGAGGCCACTGCTCAACCAAAAGAGGGGTTTCTATGAATCTAAATTTTTTAAATCTTCAAAAACCGTCCGTTCAGTCTTTGCTGGAAAGTCTGCGAGACTATGGCCTTAATCCCGCTGAATGGATGTTGCGCCGGCAGCCGCGGGAGACATTTCAGATTGTTCATCGGCAGAATCGGGACTTCGTTTTCGAAGGTCAATTGGCTCGTCAGGGATCGAAACACCCCTGGAAGAGCATCACATTGATTTCAATTTGAGCGGCGTTCAAATGAGAGTGTCACAGGGCGCGGACAGCAAACTGCGATTCCAGATCTCCACTTTGCTCAACTCATCTTTGGCTTTGGGGCCAGGAACCTCCCCTTCATCCGTGACGGTCCATTCGGTCAAATCATCAGCGGTTCGCTTGCCGGGATATTTGGCGAAAATCCGTTCTCGAAAGGCATTCCAGGCTTCGCCGTCATCCGCCGCCGCGTACAAAAAAATTCGCCGCATTTGACAAAAAGTGGCGACGTCTGATGAACTCAACCAATTGTATCGCTCGGCCGCGTCGGCCGGGGGTTCATCTCCCCAGGCCATGAGAGCCATCATCTCCATCCCGCCCGCGATCGTTTTTTGAATCCGCTCTTCTTCAAACAGAACCGAAAAACATTCGGTCGATGAAACGTTCACTCGACGAGTGATTTCTTTTAAATAGCGAAGGTAATCGTAACAAGCGCCAGCGGAGTTGCCCTCAGAGCATCTTTGTTTGGCAATTAAAAATGTGGCCGGCACTTTTCGCTTCTTCTCATCGACCCTGTCGGTCAGCAGGCCTTCCATGGAAACCATGAGACTTTCGCGATCCGTGTGGCAAACCGTTTTCATTGGATTGACCAGCATCACTCCGGCGACACCAATTGAAATCACAAGGAGAGCTACGAGCCATTTGGGTGTTGTTTCTAGCCACTGGGTGACAGCTTGCTCGAGATTCATAATTCATTCTTGCAAGATGCACAGAAGAGTCAACCGACCATGGTCGAGAGCCCGCAGTGTTGTTGGCACTTCTGTAGGTAGAAGATTGACGGCGATGATTCGATTTTTCAAAATGAGAGCCGCTTGGAGATTTTTTTCCAATCTTTTTAAGGAGATCAACATGAAATTTTTAGTGGCGGGCTTTTGTGTGTGGTTGATGGCTTTTCCGGCGATGGCATTTGGACCGTGTCGAGAGCAGGTGAAGGAGTTTTGTAAAGATTTAAAACCTGGTGAAGGTCGGATTCAAAAATGCATCGAAGAAAATGCCGACAAATTTACGGGCGAATGCAAGGACCACCTGACAAAGATGAAAGAGCATTTAAAGGAAGTGAAAGAAGAGTGCGCAGAAGATTCTGACTCCCTCTGCGCCGGAAAAGAGAAAAAAGAACTGATGCACTGTTTGCGAGAGAATAAAGAAAAATTGTCAACCGAGTGTAAAGCTTCCATCAAAGATCTTAAAAAAATGCGCAAAAAGCACTAAGGAACTCTGAGCGTCCCGGGCCGAACACTCTTTCGAGTCGAAGCAGGGGCGCAGATTTGACAAAAGTAAGGAATGTCCCTACTTTGGCGGCTGAGCGCGGACTTTGAGCAAAATGACCGGGCTCGGCAAGTGAGGGATCATGACAATTAGCTTTCGCAAAAAAA
>CALCCV010000378.1 GCA_937900305.1 uncultured Pseudobdellovibrionaceae bacterium
TCAATTGCAAATTGATCTTGCTCCTCCCGCGAGAGTTTGTAGTCGCGAACGCAGATCTCGGCGGCACTGCCCATATGAAAGTTGTTGTAAGGATCCCAGAGGCCGTCCTTAATCATGGAATCATTCAATGTCACATGACCCATGCGATACCCCGTGCGAGAGTTTTCCATCAAGTGAGGCGCAAGCGACATGTTTTCTTGACCACCGGCCACGGCCACGCGAGTTCGACCTAAGCGAACGGAATCTGACGCCAGCATCACGGCTTTCAGTCCAGAGCCGCAAACTTTATTGATGGTCATGCAGGGCACGCTGGTCTTGAGGCCGGCGAAAATCGCAGCTTGCCGGGCCGGGGCCTGGCCGATTCCAGCCGTGAGCACGTTGCCCATGATGCATTCGTCAACTTGGTCCGCGCTGACATTTGCTTGAGTGAGGGCGGCTTGAATGGCTTGGGCTCCCAACTGCGGAGCCGGCGTGGTGCCGAGGCTGCCTTGAAAACTGCCAATCGCGGTACGACAACTGCTGACAATGACGACGGATTCCATAAATCTCCTTGCTCGAAATATTCCCGAGACTCTTTTCTATTTTCACTTTAGAGTCAAACCTTCGCGGCATTTTAGAACTGGAAAGGAGTGTTATGGAACGACGACTCTTTAGAATCCTGCTCCCATTGGCGCCTCTGTTCGCGGTGATGGTGGTGATTTTTTTGACAGCTCCGCCGGCGGTGGCGCAGAGCGAAGTGCAGCGCGCTCTATGGGTGGATTTGCGAGCCGCAGATTCGCAGTGCAAAATCAGTTTTGTGGGTGGCCAGGGCCCTCTGAAATTTGCGGGTCTCACGGACGCTTGGGAAGTGAAAAGTCTGGGCGGAGATTTGGCCACGGGCGACTTGCGTTTGCAGGCCCGCGCTGAAGGGACTGCCAAGTTGGATGTGCAGGTCACTGGTAGCCCAGTCAATCTGTCGCTCTTTGCCCGGCAATGTCAGATTCTGCTGCAAAATTGGCGGGCTGACAGTTCGCTCAATGTGGCGGCAGGAGCGGTGAATATCACCGGCAAAACCGCAGAGTTGAATTTGTGGATGAGCGAAGGCCGCGCGAAATTTTCGCAAGTGAGCGGCGACATTTTGTTCGTCAGCGACAGGGCCGAATTGCAAGCAGAGGGTGGCAGTGGTCGCTGGGATCTGCAAAGCCAACAAGGTGCACTCAATGTTCAAGGGTTTAGTGGTCAAGTGCAAATGCGCTTAGGTCAATCGACCGGAACGTTGAAAGAAGTTGAGGGCACACAGCGGTTGGAAATTTATCGGGGCGTTGCGATTCTGCAATCACCTAAGGGACAGGTCTTCGCCCAAATGGAAGAGGGACAATTGCGCGCAACCCTCGGGACCAATGATGTGCAAATGCAGGTCCGTTCCGAGCGTGGCAAAACGAATGTGAATTTGAATGGCAAAGGGGCGTGGTTGGATCTCATCACTAAAGATGGTGATTTGGTTCCAGCCAGTTTGGGATTGAAGCGCGTGGCCGGCGACAAGGTGGCCAAGGGGCGACTGACTGGCAGTCCGTCGCGGACTTCGGTGATGGTGCGTTCGGAGTCGGGCAGCGTCGTCGTTCGTTAGACGTTAGAATTTTTTTTGTTGACTAAACTTTGCTAGGGTTTCAGGGGTAAGAGTGGGTGGTGCATGAAGAAGACGCAGAAAGTCATAAAGAACAACAACAAAGTCTCCAAAAGTGGCAAAGACAATAGCAAAGACAGCAGCAAAGATCACGGCAAAGCCAAATTAGGCAAGGCCGCCGTTCCGGCCAAGGCGGCAAGCAGCCACAAAGTGGTGGCAAAGTCGGGTGGCGACAAAAAGCTGGCGATCAAAGCGGCTAAAAAACCGATGCCTGTGGCTAAGAAAACAGGCAAAGACGCGCACGACAAAAAGCCATTGGCTGCCAAAGTCGCTGATGCTCGAGGTCAAAAGGCCAAGCCAGCCGCCAAAGGAATCGAAAAGTCCTTTGAAAGAACATTTGAAAGAACAGCAGAGAGAACTTCAGAAAAATCATCTGAGAAGTCAGCGGATAAGTCGGCTGAGAAAAAGCTCAAAGCCGGCGCCCCTGCGAAAGCCGCGGCCCCACCGATCGCCGCTAAAAAGACTGGATCTCCTGCGACCATCGTTCGCAAGAAGTCTGAATTGGATTTGAAGGCCAAAGGCCCAGAGCCAAAAGCATTTGAAAAACCCGCCGACAAGATGGCGGACAAGATTTCTGAAAAAGGCCCCGCCGACAAAGGCTCCGAGAAGGTTGTCGATAAGGCAAAAACGAAAGACAAAGAAAAAGACACCAAGCGAAAAGGCAAAGACGAAGAGTTTCTCGA
>CALCCV010000379.1 GCA_937900305.1 uncultured Pseudobdellovibrionaceae bacterium
CGAAAATAATATTATAATGTGTTTTGCTAGCCAATCGCGGCGAACCGAGTTTTCTGAAACGAACTTTGCAAACTCATCATCGAGAGCAGCATTTGTTAAACTTCGGTGCTCAATGACGAAGCCGATTTTTTCTCTCTCCGAAATATGTATTAGCTCTAATACAGTACTAACCTCTCTTAATTCTAGGGTAGCTACTGCTTCTTGAAGTAAGAGTGCACCTTGATCATAAGAGTTAAGAGTATCGGCACCACACAACCAATATTTTGAACACTCGCGTGGATCCCAATCCTCTAAAACTTTTTGCAGAATTTCAAGTTTCGAAACGCTGCGCTTTTCACAACTTGTTGGCGGTCGCGTGCAAGTTGTGAGTCGAAAGTTTGAGTCTCTCTCAGATTGTCTGCTCCAGACCTGTAACAGAGCCCAGCCATAAAATCTGTTTTTGGCTTCCGAGATCTGATCACGTTTAAGTGCTATCGACTCAAATCTCACGGAATCTAGAAAATCAGTCAGCTGCCTTTCGGTAGCTCCCTGTTGAAGAAGATCAAGAATTGGAAATGAGTAGCGGTCGTACTCACCGATCTGACCAAGCCCAGCTCCAGAATGAAGTTTTGTTCCAAGTGGATCCCAAAAGTCTAAGACTCTTTGGACCACTTCTAAATCAGACATCTTTTGTTTTTTGATTTCCATTTAAAGCGGTTTAGCTACCGCCGAAGGCTACTAGATGATGGATCCTAATGGTTGTTAAGAAACCGGTCAACTGCCAAATCGACTTGTTGAAAAACCCTATGATCGGCAGGGTCGATAAAAATGCAAAAGTCTTGTTAAGCTTTTTGCCATGATTTCGATGCCCAAGTGGGACTAGTGGAGACTAACTTCCACAATTGGCCCATTTCCCATCATTCTTTTTACATTTTGAACAATGGCAGTCATATAGGCTTGGATCTGCATCTTGGCTCGGCCACGATATCTAGCACGATCTAATCCGTGATTCTCTTTTGCCTCAGCGAAGATGCCTTCTATCTTCCATGACCTTTCAGTTCTCATTTCGCGAAAGACCCTGGTTTTTTCCTTTTGTTTCGTGTCGTGCTGCTTTTTCGCCTTTGGTTTCGGTGGCTCCTCAAAGCAATCTTTATTAAATTGGCAATTTGAGCAGTGGTTTGTTCCTAAATCCATGCACCGCCCGAAGCCACTGATCGGGGTGAAGCCAAACGAAGTGTACTCACGAATTTCAACTAGGCGAGGGACATGCCCACAGCAACTCCTGAGGGTGTATGAACAAACCTGGTCCTCTGGGCCAGGTTACTGACTTTTGGATAAACCAAGTCGTCCCTAAAAATTTTGAGATGTCTTTGGAAAATGTCCGTTCTAAGACGGGGGACATCCCCCATAGAAGCTGATCATCTAACTTTACAGCGGCCCAAATTTGTCATCGCAATTGTTAGAGCGTGTTGATTCTGTTAGAGGGTCTCATCGTGATAATGTAAGTTCATCAACCTACTCATTTAGGAGGCCCCCATGTATTTGTTAAAACCTATAGTTTCTTTTGTTATTTTGTCTGTCGTAGCCACGACAGCTGTGGCTGCTTTTCCCGAGGGTCTTAAGCCGGGAGTGTACATCTCTAAAGACCCAAATGTAGCTGATATCACTATCTCCAAACTTGGCCCTGGTACTAGCAGAATTGCACTTACAACGAACGATGCTGGTAGCTCGTCCTATACGACGGTCTACCAGTGCACGGACCAATCTTGTATATATGACGACAACGTAGTCATCTACGCCCCTAAAGATAGCGACCTACTGATGCTTAATAGAGCTATGGGCAAGGTTTACTATTTCCGGTCAGAGAGCGATATTGCCGAACGTCGATCGTACGTGGAAACCGCGGTAGCAAAGTTTTTCTTCCCCTCTTATAACTATAAGGAGATCCTCGGGCTAGCCGTCCAAGGGTGTACCAGACTAGGATGGGATGTTTGCCGCCCTCTCGAAGGATCACAGGCTTATTGTCCGCCTGCACCTTGTGTGCGATCTGATGCTGGGGGAACCTGTCTCGAAGGAGAGTCAGTATTGTGTGAAGTGAGGGTAGAAGCAATCGAATTCAAGTGAACGTAGAGGCAATCCGATTCCATGCTCATAGAGATGGGCTGCGCTGCTCAGTGCATGGCAGCTCTCGCTCACCAAATCGCTTTATTCTTTCTATTTGTTTTTGGGAATTTTCAAAATCGCCGCGTATATCTAGCCTGACTAGATATACGGCCAACGGCGAGCATGAGTTTGCGGACTTCATGATCGTTCACAACCCAAACACATGAAAGACTCGACGGGCGATGACAAATTCCTCTTCCAGATCCAAAGGATCCTCCGGCATATAGTGTGCATCTTCCAAAGACCCCCGGTGTATGGCTTGAAGGCTCATCGAGGCGTGCTTTAGAAAGCGGGACTGCCAGTGGGGATTGGTCACGCGGGTGAAGAGCTCGCTGATCTCCAGGGCGCGAATGCAGGCCTGGCGGTTCAAACCCTTTTGTCCTGGAAAAATGTAATTCATTGCATTCAACATGTCATCGCGG
>CALCCV010000380.1 GCA_937900305.1 uncultured Pseudobdellovibrionaceae bacterium
AGTGTGACAAAAGGTATGCGATGATGATTTCCGGCAAATATTTAAATGTTATCGTTAGACATAAGATCCGAAGCCCGCGAAATCAGAATTGCGTAGTTCTCGAGACAAAAAAGCGAATTTTTCAGCTTCGCCCGATCTCAAATTTCGGTGAGAACCCTTTAAAACACTTATGGATTTCGCTGAACTGCTAGAACTCGCTGTACTAATAAGGAATGGGCCTGTTGAAAAATAACGAGTTCGACCCCACTTTATGACAGACACCAAGATTTTTCAGATTTCGTTGAGAAAATATCTATTTTCTCAGCCTCCAACCAGATTGAGATAAGACGGTCAACAACAGAGGTTGCCAGCCGTTTTAGGTTTTGCACGGTCGATGTCATATAAACTTGGATCTGCATCTTCGAACGACCACGGTATCGAGCCCGTCGCATTCCGTGATGTGACTTTGCTTCCGCAAAAATTCCCTCCATCTTCCACATCCGTTGCCAAAGTTTCATCTTAAACTCCGGCTCCTTTTGCTTCTCTATAATTTCCGAGAAGATCCGATGATGGAGCGGAACTGCAAAACGTTTTCCTCGACTTTTAAACTCATGCTCAGTCAGACAACTTTTTGCCCTCGGACAATTGATACAGATTTTTCTATGCAGCACGTACAGATCGCGATGTCCCGCCTCATCATAGCTCGACGGTTTCATCTGATGCCCCTCTGGACAAACAACGGATTTAGATTCTATGTCGACCCTAAATCCATCCTCGACTTCTCTAAAAAATGTTTCTCCGACTTTCGAACTCCAGAGAGGAATGTTGGATTTGATGTCTTGCTTTTTTAGCTCCTCGAGATTTTCCGCCGAACCATAGCCACGATCAGCAATGACTTCGCCGATTTTGATTCCAAGTTTTTCTTGGACCTGTTTGATCCGCTCGATGAACATCGTCACGTCACTGACCGCACCTGTTGTTACCTGACAATCGACGATCACGCGTGAACTTGCATCGATTGTATGATGGCTCTTATAGGCAAGCGCTTTTTGCTCTCCAGCTTTGCCAGACAATGTTGCTTCAGGATCACACGGACTAAAATGAGTTTTATTGGAAAGCTTTTTCCCGCCGATTCCTCGTTTACGAAAGTCGTTTACGCTGAGGCCGTCTTTTGAGTGCGCATGGCCAGATGGCGGATCGTTCGGATCATTTTCGTTTTTTTTATCGCGCTCTTGCATCCTATATATCGAAGCATTTGCCTTGATGACTGAGCCATCGACCATAACTTGCTCAAGTTTTACTAGCCCTGCCTTACGACATTGCTCGACCACTTGTTCAAAAATCTGCTCATAGATCTTTTCGCCCAGGCGATCACGGATGCGAGTAATCGATGAGTGATCGGGAACCTGGTCTTTGAGCGAAAGCTTGCAAAACCAGCGATATGCGAGGTTGTATCCGATCTCCTCGCAGAGCTGGCGATCAGAATCGATGTTGTAGAGGTAACTCAAGAGAACCATACGAATAAAAATCACGGGATCAATCGATGGGCGGCCTTGAGACTGAGAATAAAGTGGCGCAGTCAACTCCGGAAGAAATGACAAGTCCAAGACTCTATCGATCTTACGGAGTAAATGTCCCTTCGGGATGAGTGCTTCAAAATCAATCGTTGAGAAAAGTTCCGGTTGGTACTCGTGGCGCCCTTGCATGATGACCTCGTTGGACCGCCATAATCTCGATCTTTAAAGTCAATCGGCAATCGATAACGCGACTTTTTCAACAGGCCCATTAGTTTTGTTTTCTTCAAACGCTTATGCCGATGCGGGACAATGTCCGGATTTGTTTTTGTCTAGGGTATTTTTGAGTGACAGGTTTCCCGGCGCATCTGCTTTTTCTAAAGAATATTTGAAAGACCTTGAAGAGAATCCAATACTGAACGATCAGGATATTCAATCCATTCACGATTTTTTTGCTTATCAAAACTTGCACATCGCAATCTCTAACGCCTTCGAATTATACACTAGGCGACGACTGGAACGCTTATATAGCACACTCTCTACTACCGACGGCCAAGCCAAAGCAGCTTCTTACGTAAAGCTGGTTTCGCATATAACTCCAAATATTTGGGATCTGCAAAATGAATTGATCAATGCACAAGCTAACCCGATAACTGGTTCGATAAGAATCTATGCGCATCCACTCGTCGATGGAAGCATTATGATTGGTGGAACAAAGGTCCACGAACTTGAACACTTTCTGGAGTACGTACTAGTTAAGGAGTCTGGCACAGATACCGCGAGAATGGAACGGAGAAATCCAGGCACCGTGATGGGAATGAGGATCGGATATACACAGTGGGAACTTCTTCAGGAAGCCGCTGCAATGCTCGTCGAAGGTGAATTTTACTTAGCTATTCCACTCGAGATTCGTAAACAACTCATTC
>CALCCV010000381.1 GCA_937900305.1 uncultured Pseudobdellovibrionaceae bacterium
CTACACAGGCGAAGACACTCTTTCCCTACACGACGCTCTTCCGATCTGCCCAAATCACTCTCTTAAAGAAAAATTTCGCCGAGGCCTCGCTGGTCCAAGTTTTGATAGAATCGCCTGAACGGGTGGCAGCCCCGTGCTCGGTCTTTCAGGAGTGTGGCGGCTGTCAGTGGCAACACATTTCAGAATCTCAGCAGCTCCTTGAAAAGGAAAAATTGCTGGCGGAGCGACTCCATAGAGCTTTTTCGGCAATGCCGATGTCAGTGTCGCAAATTCGCAAATCGCCTCAAAGCTATTTTTATAGAAATCGCATCCAACCCGTTCGAACGGCCACGGGGTGGGCCTTTCGAGGTCACCGCAGTCATGATTTAATTGAATTTTCAAAATGCTGGATTGCTGAAGAGCCCATCAACGAAAGCTTGCCTCGTTTGGCAAAGACGGCGGCCCTCGATAGGAAGGTTGAAATTTTTATCAATGAGGCTGGGCAGGTCCAGCTCCGTCAGGAGGAATCTCAAGATTTTGAAAACTTTTTTGCGCAGGTCAATCGGTTTCAAAATAGCGACATCCAAGACGACATTAGAACCTGCGTCGCTGGATTTTCAGGGAATCAGGTTTTCGATCTATGTTGTGGCGCCGGGAATTTCAGCTTTGTGGTCGCCGAATCTTTTAAGGGATCGATCATCGGAGTGGATGGAAGTCGTTTTTTGATCCGTCGAGCGCAAGACTTAGCGATGAGTAAAAAACTGAACTCACGTTTGAAATTTTATAGCTCTGATGTCTCAAATTTTTTAAAGTCCGTTCGTCCAAATTCCCAAAGCTTGGTGATTTTAGATCCTCCTCGAGTCGGATTCGACCCCCAGGTCATGATGGCACTAGCGTCGGACTTGCCCGCCGAATTGATTTATATTAGCTGCAATTTCGTGACGATGGTTCGGGATCTGGAAGTGTTTTTCAAAAACTTGCGAAGAGTCGATGAAGATTCGCAGAAATCTTCTCCGCCAGAGTACACCTGGGAGCGTGTGCAGCCCTATGAGATGTTTCCACAGACCTCGCATTTCGAAGTCCTCGTGCATCTGCGCCGGAAGAATTGACACCACTTGTCTTTCGCGTTTTACTGAGCCGGTGAATTTCAAATTTTCGCTCGTCATTTTGCTCGGTTTTGCGGGCTGCTTCGGGAGCGGTGTCAGCGGCTGTGTTTCCGCCCGCGAAGAAAAGATCAACAGGGCAAACTTGCACCTGGAAATGGGCAACGCTCTTTTTGAGCGCGGATCTTATCATCAAGCTCTTGCGGAGTACCTCAAATCGGATGCCATGTACGAAGCCAATCCTCAATTGCATAACAATCTTGGTCTCACTTTTTTTATGCAAAATCGCTTGGATTTGGCCAAAAAACATTTGAATCGTGCGCTTGAATTGGATGCGCATTTGACCGATGCTCGAAATAATTTGGCGAGAGTTCAGATCGCTGAAAAAGATTTCGCTGCGGCAGAAGCCAGCATGAAGTCTGTTTTTGAAGATATGACTTATTCTCACCCCGAGCGAGCCTATTTCACTCAGGGTTTGCTCAACTTCGAAAACGCCCGTTATGGCAAGGCCCGTGAAGCTTTTTTTAAAAGTCTTCAATTGGATCGTGGCAATTGTTTCACCGCGACTTACTATGCCCGTTCGATGTTAGAGTTGAAAGCACTCGACGAAGCAGCCGAAGCGTTTGATCGAGCGGCCGGTCTGTGCGTGAAAATGCAAAATGACGAAGCTCATTATTACGGAGCTGTGACGCAGTTTCGGTTGGGCTTCAAAGACAAAGCGATCACTCGATTTGAAGAATTGCTTAAACTCTATCCGGAAGGAAAGTTTCGCGGCAAGAGTCGGGCGATGATTGATCTCATCAAAAAGGATTACCAATGAGTTCCGAGACTCCCGAAATAAAAAAAATAACCGGTGAGAAGCTAAAAGCGGCGCGAGAGGCAAAAGGTCTGTCTCTGCAAGAGGTGGCGCTGGCTTTGAAAATCAGCAACAAAACCTTGCGCGCCATTGAAGAGGGCGATGAGAAGAACTTTCCCGCAAAAACGTTTTTGCGCGGATTTATTCAAAGTTATGCTCAATATCTTAAAGTCGACACCAATGAAATACTGGCTGGTTTTTATGAAGAATTTGGCTCCACTCGACCAAAACCCGATCTCAGTTCTTATCATCAAGAATCAGAAAAGCCCTCTGTCATTTTGCAAAGAGATCCCAAAAGAGATCCCGCCAATTTAAAAACGGTTCTCTTGGTTGGGACTGGGTTAGTTTTGGCAACGGCGATCATCATTTCTAAGCGAGTCATTGACCGCTATCAAAAAGAGGCCGAAGCTCCGAGCGTTGAAAGCCTTCAGACCGAGTCCCAACAAGAGGTAGCTCCCCTCGATTCGCCAGACACAAAGGTTCCGGGCGAGAGTTCGTCAGCGGTTCCAGTGAATTCCGTAAACCCTCAGGCCACCAAAGAGGGAGTTGCTCCGTTGTCACCGGTTGCAAATCCAGC
>CALCCV010000382.1 GCA_937900305.1 uncultured Pseudobdellovibrionaceae bacterium
AACTTGTAAATTCTCATATGTCGTTCGTACTGTAGCTTACGTATTAATTCTCTCCTATGGGGCACCGAGCTTCAGCCAAAAGGCCCAAAAGGGCATTATCACTGGTAGCGGCGGCGGCGGTTATGCTTGTTTTGCTAATACCTCACAGTATGCTGATGCTGAAGTCTATAGTGACTCAGGAAGAAAACTCCTCAATCGAAACGTGCTATCGAAAATTAAGAGAGTCGTTGTGATGGATGCCATCTTAAATCCATACGAATACAATGGCCGTCAAGCCGCCAACGTATTGCTAACCAATTCCCTTGCGACTGGGTCGGCCCAATCTGGCGCTAAGTTGCTGAGTGCGCTTGTCGATCCTAAGTGTGAATCAGACGATTGGAACTATAGGTCTCCAGAATGTCGTTATTCTTTAGCGCGTATACATCCCATTTTTGCGAGAAAAATCCGTTTGGGTCTTGCCCAGTATGAGGCGAATGCTGTTGATTCCATGCAATCCCTTTCTTATTCGGAAGACACTATAGCGCCTAGTCGTATCGACATCAGCGATTTAATTTGTTATGCCGTGCGCATTATCGATCGCAAACAAGAACGAAATTATAATTTTTTACCGAAAGTGGAATACAAAATAGACTTAGCTCTCTTCTCAAAAATCAAAGCAACCAATCCAGAAAATGGAAAGCTACCTGGAGTTCTTCAAGAAGCCTCTTTGCTTTTACATGAAATTCTCTACCTTATGCGTGAGGATTTTTCGGATCAAGACTCAACCTACATTCGGGGAGTTGGGCAATTGATCTTGTCAAAGTCTTTGTATGAAGCTAATCCGCAAGAATCTAGAAAGATGTTGCATGCTGAACTTTTTCGGGATGGTGTGGCTGATTTTCTGACGGAGACATTTGCTTTTGAGGGGCTTCCCCCTAATCCTTCAGATTACAATTCGCATGATCGCCTGATTCACTTTTTGCAAACCTGGGCACAAGACAGAGACTGGATGTCACCCAATTTAGATGCCGGAGAATCTGTGTTCGGATTGCTGCAGACTCTCGTGGGTTATGGCTCACCAAAAATAGGCAAATTGTGGTCAGCAATAAAAGAAGCTAAGGAAGACGGGGACCTGTCTGACGAACAAATTTTTCTTTTTGCATCTCACATAATATGGAAAAAACAAAAAACGGAGAAGCCATTCTTTGCAGTTGAAGAAATCGCCTACAACTCCCTAATTTCACCAGCAGCCAAACAGGAATACTGCGGGTTGCTCCGGCGCGAACAAAAGATGCTTTCGGCCTTTAGTGAGCTTCGTGGGAATTCGTTTTTCGGACCAGCTCTTGTCGAGCGGGACTTCGATGTCGAAAGTGAAATTTTCGCCGCAGCTTCGCAGTATTGCGACTAAGTCTTAGTAGATCAATCTTTTGTTAAGGACCACGAAAAGAGGTCAAAGCTGATTTGAAACACTTCAGTGGCTTCCGAGTTCTCAACGTGCTGTTGCACTTGTTTGGAAAATTTTAGGAAATCTTCTTGAATTTTGTTTCTTACTTCCGGATCCGCCGAAAAAGTGATGTTGAAAACAAACCGATGGTCGGGAGTAAGTTTGGAGATGTGCTCCATGTTCTTGATACGAAACATGAGCTGATGAGGAGAACAGTAAATTGATTTACTATCTAAGTGAATGCTTCCTTTCAGAAGCCGAACTGATTTCATATTTTTCTCAAAAGCAATGATTCCAGAGCGCTCCAGGCACGAAAGGATTTTTGCTAAGTCGCTGTCGGTTAAGCCTAACTTTCTTTTAAGGAGGCTTGGGTCTTTGCCAAAACGGCCAATTGAAAGATAGGCATGAACCACTAAGTTCATCGGCTCTAAATAGTATTCAGCATAAACCGCATCGGTTTCGGGGTTTTGCATTTCGGAGCGAAGGTACTCTTTGGTCTGCCTTGATTCTTCTTGGATACGTTTGATTTCGGACAGAAGGTTTGTCTGCCGACGAGCCAAACCTGAGCGCGAATGTTGAAAAAGAAGTTCTATGTATCTCTTTTCTTTTTCTGAGAAACGAAAGAATTCAGAGAGTAAGAAAAGGTGGTCTTCATTAAAATGGGCTTGTTCCAAAAGAACTTTGGAAACGAAGGTTTTTTGCACTCCCAGCGCCTCTGCCAACATCGTATAGGTGAGAGAGTGACCTTTCTCCTTCTCGCGATCAAAGAGAGTCTTAATGGCGGCGCGATAGTCTACATGGTGATAAATACTCATTTCGCGATAGCCCTTTCACTATACTATCGACAGACTCATTCAAAATATTAACAGGACTTTTTGCTTGATCTCCCTATTCAGCCGAGTATTGATATTCGCAACACGATGGAGATGATTGACTCCTGAGACGCCAAATTTCTCGATGAGTGAGCTTGAGCGCCGTGAAATTCACGGGGCCTGTCGCGCTATTTTCACCTGGACACCCTGGCCGCGGTGCTGGCCATGGTGATGATTTTTAGATGGTTGCAGGACGAAATGACCGCCCGTCAATCACCCAGCCCACTCGGACCTTGAGATTTGAATTGGAATCGAGCTATGAGGAGAGAAAGAGTGAGTGAGTTAGTGTGAAATAGTGAGGAGTTGGCAATGCCGAAGAACACGTCAAAGAATCTGTCGAGGAGTCGGTCGACTCAAAGGCCGCCGAAAATGAGCCGCGCTCACCTCGGAGAGGTCTTAGCGAAAAATTTCCTAAAAAAAACTCCGCTGCGGGAAGAGATACTTCTCATCTTGAGTCATGCAAAAGATCCCCTCAGCCAAGGCGAGTTGATTTCTGCCCTGACGAAGACATTGAACGCCGGAGCTGATCGCGTGTCAGTGTATCGCAATCTCAACATGCTCAAAAAAGTCGGTCTGGTTCACGAGGTTGAGGTGAACAAATATGTGTTTTGCTCTCACCGATGTGAGGATCATGCGCACATTCTTTTATTTTGCCAAAGTTGTCACAAGCACAGGGAAGTCACCGACCACACACGCATTGATCATTTCATGGAGATGTTGGGAGACTTCCGCTTCTTTAGCCGGAGGCAACCTCTCTTTGTTAGCGGTCGCTGTGCCGCTTGCGGCTGAGACACCTCTCTGTCCGTTCCCTACTCTATCATCTCTACTCTATCAGTTGGTTGGAGTGGTTGGAGGTGTTGGAGCGGCCGTGGGAGTTTCGGTTGTGCCCGCTGGATTTGTGGGAGCTCCCACATCTGTTCCCATCAATTCATTACTAGGTGTGGTTCTTGAAGGTCCGCTTGGTAACAAATAGATCAGTGCAAAAAATAAAATCGCGACGCCAATGCACACATACAGCACGCGAGCCATTCGTCGCTCCGACTTTTGGTTGTGACCCGTTGTCGATGAAATAACGCTCATAAAAACCCACCTTCCATCGACCATCTTCGCCATGTTGGGAGTTGGTGTCAAAGAGTTGGGCTTGCAGCTGTCAAAGTGCATTTGCAGTGTTATCTTTGCGATATGCCAAAATTCAAATTGAAAGCCTCCGAAAAAGGTAAATGGAAAATCTTTTGGAGATCAGGGTTTTATGGTGAGGGGTTTTATGGTGAATGATGATTTGCAAAAGAAGCTGCGTTTGGTTCCGAGCGCTCCCGAATACGCGGAACTGTGGTGGCGGTGGCGACACGAATCCAACACCAAAGCTTATAATCCCTTAGCAGTTGCGAGTGTGGAACAGCTTCGCAAGCGTTTAGGTGATTCAAGTTCAGACTTAAACAAGTGGCAAACGGAAAAAGAATTGATGCAATTTATTGAGTGGCAAGGACAGGTGATCGGAACGTTGTCCCTGAAAAATGTCAGTGTGTCGATGGGTTATGGTGAAATTGGTTATGGAATTGCTCAAAATTTTCAGGGCTTGGGATTGGGGAAAGCGGCGGTGACCGCTTTCGTAGATGATATTTTTCAAAAAACTTTATTGCGCCGGCTGATCGCTTTGGTGGCTGAATCAAATTTGGCTTCCTGTCGGTTGCTCACCACACTGGGATTCCAACGTGAGGGTTTGCTCCGCGAACATTTTCTGATCAATTCAAAACCGACCAACCAAATTTGCTTTGGCCTTTTAAAGTCGGAATGGGATGCTCAAGCTAATAGATCCTGAATTGTGATTTCAACACGATGGATGTTTTCCGGCTTTGCCAACAGATTCACTAAATGGAGGGCAACGACCGAAGGCGAACGTAAAATTCCGTCTCTAGCAAAGCCCTTGAATCGCTCAACATCGGGAAAGTTTGCGACGGATTGCGACCGAATAGTCCCTTGCATGTCGGTATCCATCACCCCTGGGTTGAAGCTGACAATTTTAACCAAAGGATCGCTCGAATACTCCAGGGCCAGTGTCAGAGAAAAAATTCGCAAACCCCCTTTGGCCGCTGAATAGGCGGCCCAGCTGACCTTGGGTTTTTCGGCCACCCCTGAGCTGACGTTGACAATCGTTCGAGGGCCCTTGAAATTTTTGGTCGTTCGCAAAAAGCTCGAGGTCATAATCATCGGAGCGATCAAATTCAATTTGATATTGAGATCGATGTTCTCAGCCCGAAGTTCCGTTACGGGCTGAATCGGCTCAATCGATCCAGCATTGTTGATCAGGTGCAGTCGTTCAAAGTTTGCCAGCGGCAAGGTTTCTAGAGCCGCCGAAACGACCTCGTCGATTTGATGAATCTCCGCCAGATCAAGCTTCAATGACCTTAGGCGATCCTGCGGTGGTGGAACGGAACGCGCAATCGCAAGAACCTGATGCCCTTTGAGCAAAAGGGCTTGAGTTAAGGATAGCCCCAGTCCCTTTGAGGCTCCTGTCACGACGTACAACTCCAAAATAAATCCTTTCGGCAAACTTTCAATTCAGTCTAAATTCGGTTATCCCCAAAATGCGTCCTCGGCACTGATATCGGCAGAAAACAAATGCATTTCAGAGATAAGCCCGTTTTGAATTTTCATCAAGTCTACACCATTCATGGCGATGGCTTGTCCATTGGCTTTTTGAGCCTGAAAGTGCAGGGTGGCCGAAACCAAATCTCCGTTGGCCATGATGTTTGCAACGCTGTCGATTCGAAAGCTGCCTTCACTGATGGTCATAAATTTTCCGAAGAGCGCAAATACCTCAGCTTTGCCGTGGTACGTTTTTGACAGCGAACCTTTTCCGGGCTGATGCCAAACGATGTCTTCCGCCAATAAACTTCCTAGGGTCGCAAGGTCTCCTGACGCCAAAGAATCAAAATACTTTTGAGCTACGGCAACGGGCGACAATGCATTCTGTGATTTCATATAAACTCTCCTGTGTGTTGAGAAACTCAGTGTTTCTGTTGTCACTACAGTAGCGAATGATTCGGTTGGGCGCTTACGACATCCCGCCATTGATTGACGAATTCCCGCCATAACAGGTTTTTCCTAGATCCGCAGAGACCCCTAGCCGGATAAAAAGTCTGACGGGAGCCGCCCGGTGCGAGCGCGAAAGGCCGAAATGAATGAGCCGAGAGAGGAGTACCCAACGTCTAAAGCGACTTGCGTGACCGATGCCCCTGGCTCACGGAGCAACTCTGTTGCGCGCTCGACCCGTAGGCGGATCACCCACTGTTTGGGTTGCAGCCCGGTTTCATTGAAAAGAAGGCGTTGGAAGTTTCGTGTGCTGAGCCCCGCTGCGCGAGCCAGATCGGTGACCGTCAAAGGTTCGGCCAGACTTTTCGTCATAAGTTCAAAGGCCTTTAGCAGCCGGGGATCTGATATTTTACTTTCGAGGTGATCAAGATTTTTAGTGGTGGCCTCGGACTGGGCTTGCGCTAACAGTTCAGCCAGTGTTTCAAAGAAAACCTGCACCAGTGCGCCGGCTTGCCGAGTGAGTGGATTGAGAAGGAGGTAAAAAAGAATCTCCTTTGAAAGATGGTGGCAAGGCAGAAGCTGGGGCTTCGGACTTGTTTTTGCTAAGGCATTGGCTCGCTTTGATTCGATCATCGCGATCAATCTTTCCCCGGCTTGCAGGGAAGATGCAAAGTCATGACGTTTTCCACCTGGCAAATAAAACATTCTTCCCGGTCCGAGGGAGTGATTTTTTTGCTCGCAGTGGATCTGAATTTCACCATGGAGGGGCAAAAATAAAATAGGTTCTGGATAGACGAGATCTTTTTCTGTTTTGCCCGGCAGGTTTTGGTGAATAAGGGTCAGGCCCGCAAAGTGAGCCGCTAAATCTTTTCCGCGCTTCATTCTTTATTTTTGATTTCAAAAGGACGGGGGTCAATTCAATGCGCTCGGTCACGTGGCCGAAAATCTTTTTAATCTCCGCCATTAATTTCTGTGTGTAAAAGCTCTAGCAATGAACCAGAATCGAGAAGAGGTTCCATTTTGGCATCCCCCGCTCGAAACTGCAATGTGTTGCTAAACTTGTAAGCTCACTAAAGAAAAAAGAGATTGTGTTTGCACAAGCTTTGTTTGGAAACTCGGAACCAGGAAATTTTCGAGGCGGCGGAATGAGGGGTTTCGCGGCAGAGAAGATGCAGCTACGAGGGGGAAATGTGGGAAGAGTTGCGGCAGTGCTTTTGATGGCGAGTGTGAGCTTGTTTATTGGGCAAACGGGGTGGGCGAGTCAGCGGGTGCTGGTGGTCATGAAAGAGAACTCAAGCTTTCGCCAAATTGATACGGCTTATCGTCTTTCGGGTTTGCGGCCACTCAGTTTAAAGTCTCTCGGCTTAAAATCTCTCGGCACAACCTCGTTGGCTGCGGTCAACGGCGATGTCACGAGATCGTTGCGCGGGCTGCGCGCTCTGGTGATGAAAATCGATTCCAATGCAGACTTTGCGCGCCTTCAAAATTCTCATGAGGTTTTATTTGTTGAGCGCGAAGTGATTCATCCTCTACCCGCGCCCCTGCGTGGACTCAAATATCGTCCTTTTAAAAGCAGTTCCTCCTTGTTGGAAAATCCAGCTCGCGAAATTTCTCGGCTGGTCAAAGGCACACCCTGGGGTATCAATGCGGTTAAGGCAAAAGATGCTTGGTCGACGGCCCGACGGGGCGAAGGCACCCGCGTTTTGATCTTAGACACCGGAATCGACAAAGATCATCCCGCGATTGCTGCGAACTTGGAAGTGGGTGAAGATTTTGTTCATGATGGAAATCTGCCTTACCCCTATGCCGACAGCATTGGTCACGGCACGCACGTTGCGGGCACCATTGCTGCGGTGGAAGACGTGGCCAGTGGATTCACGGGCGTAGCACCAAGTGCAAAAATTTTGGCAGGTCGTGTGTGCAATGCCGATGGCTGTTCAAATATTTCGATCGCCGAAGGCATTAACTGGGGAATTGAAAAAAAGGTCCAAGTGATTAGCATGTCTCTCGGTGGCTTGTGGAGCACTCCAGCTGAAAGAAATGCGATCACGCTCGCCGAAGAAAGTGGAGTTTCGGTGGTCGCGGCTTCGGGTAACTCGGGAATTGGCCGCGTGGGATATCCCGCCGCTCTGCCAACGGTTATTGCCGTCGGTGCGGTGGATTCAACTTTGAAAAAGGCAGACTTTTCGCAGTGGGGTCCTGAACTCGACATCGTGGCGCCGGGAGTGGATGTGATTTCGTCAGTGCCCATGGGATCTGGCCGTGAATCGAAAGTGGAAATCGCCATTGGTGGCGAAGGGCCTTCGGAAGTTTTGAGCACTTCGTTTGCGGGAGCCAAAGAATTGCCGGCACCTTTGAATAACACTTTGGTTTTTGCGGGACTCGGCAAGCGAGAAGATTTGGCACAAGTGGATGTTCGAGGAAAGTTTGCGTTAGTTCAACGTGGTGAGATTATGTTTTCCGAGAAAGCTAAAAATGCCTTAGCCGCGGGGGCTTTGGGATTGCTGATCTTTAACAATGCTCCTGGATTGATTCGTGGCGCTTTGACAGATGATGGATCAACTCTCGACATCGCGGTGGCGATGATTGAACAGGATCCAGGCGAAAAACTTCGTGATGCACTTTTGAACGGCGGTGTGGGCAGTGCAACTTTGCAAACCCTAGTGACGAACTATGCTAGCTTTGATGGAACTTCCATGGCTTGTCCCCATGTTTCGGGAGTGGTTGCATTGATTCGTGCAGCGAATCCACGGCTGACTCCGCAACAGGTTCGAAATTTGGTTCAAGAGACGGCTGTGACACCGACCGAGTCCAACACCAACAATGAATACGGTGCGGGATTGATCGATGCTGATGCGGCGGTAAAAAAAGCCGTGGGAATGTAATGCCTGTCCTGCGTTTTATTGTGAGATCATTTTTTTTAACTCGTCGATAGATAAAGAGACTAGAAATGGATTTCAGTCTTAAAAGGTACCGATGAGGGGGGTAGGCCCATCTTCGCAAGGAGATGGGCCTTTTTTTTGAGCTGTCCTTGACGTCGCCTCGTTCGCCCTCAGATTTTGGCTTAGGAGGCAACAATGTCATACCCCACAGGCCGTGTTCCTATATTGGCTTTGCGCAATACAGTTCTTTATCCAGGTGTTCAGCAAGCGCTGCGCGTGGGGCGAGACAAAAGTGTCAAAGCTCTCCAAAACGCATTTGAAAATGGCAATTGGATTCTGACAGTTGCCCAGAAAAGCTCTCATCCCGAAGCGGCAGGCATCGGCAAAGAAGACCATACGAAAGACGAGTTGTATCAGGTCGGTACGCTCGCGAAAATTGAAAGTGTTCGAGGCAGTGCGGACAAAGGATTTCAAATCATTGTGCGTGGTTATAAACGCATGAAAATTAACGAGATCTACGAAGATAAAAAGTTTCTCGAAGGTCTAGCGGAAGACTATGCGGATGTTGTTGATCTCGATGCTTCAACTCAAAAAGCCCTGCATGGATCTCTTCAACAATTGGCGAAAGAAGTTTTAGAGCTCATCCCTGGCAACATGGATCAGCTGGCAGAGATGGTCCAGGGTGTGGAGGATTTGGCCTTTTTAACACATCTGTGCGCTGCCCATGCTGATTTTGGCATGGCTGAAAAACAGAATATATTAGAGTCCGTCAATCTTCGCGAACGGGCGATGACGTTGTTAAATCTTTTGCACAGCTTCCGTGAAAATTTAAAAGTCCAGGCCGATATTCGCAATAAACTGTCGCAACAGTTTGGCGAAAGTCAGCGGCAGGTCATTTTAAAAGAGCAGTTGAAAGCGATCAAGGATGAACTCGGTGAAGACGAGGCTGGTGATTATGAATTCTTTAAAAAGAAAATCGAAGCCGCGGGTATGACGGAAGAGGCGCGCAAGTTGGCGGATTCGCAGCTCAAGCGTTTGAAAGAAACCAATCCTGCGTCACCTGAATTTCAAGTGATCCGCAGTCATCTCGAATTGATGGTGTCATTGCCTTGGAGCAAAAGCAGCGATGAAACCGAAATTGATCTCGATCAGTCCGAAAAGATATTAAATGATGATCATTACGGTTTGGCCAAGATCAAAAAAAGAATTTTGCAGCACCTTTCGGTGATGAAGCTTACGAAAAATCGCACGGGTTCTATTTTGCTTTTCGTGGGCCCTCCCGGAGTAGGGAAAACTTCGCTCGGACAAAGTATTGCACGGGCACTGGGTCGCAAATATATAAGAGTGTCTTTGGGTGGCGTACGAGATGACTCCGAAATTCGTGGGCATCGTCGCACCTATATCGGTTCGATGGCGGGTCGAATTATCAATGGCATCAAACGTGTTGGAGAAAATAATCCCGTTTTTGTTCTCGATGAGATCGACAAAATGAGTCGCAGTTTCAGTGGTGACCCCGCCAGCGCGATGCTTGAGGTTTTAGATCCGGAACAAAATAATGCGTTCTTAGATCACTATCTCGACACTGGTTTTGATCTTTCGAAGGTTTTTTTCATCGCGACGGCAAACAGCCTCGACGGAATTCCGGGGCCCCTTCTGGACCGAATGGAAGTTGTCGATGTTACGGGTTACACACTGTCTGAAAAATTTCACATCGCCCGCAATCACTTGGTGCCAAAACTTTTCGAAGAGTTTGGACTAGATCGAACGCAGGCGGTGTTGAGTGACGAAGTGTTGCTAAAGGTGATTTCATCTTATACCCGTGAGGCAGGCGTTCGTGAACTTAAGCGCAAGATTGCCGAAATTTTGCGGGCTGTGACCGAAAAAGTTGTACGGCATCCCGATGAAATCCACCGGATTGAATTGAAGGACGTCGAGGAGCACTTGGGTCATCCGAAACATCAACCAGAGATCACTGAAGTTTCACTCGTGCCAGGCGTGTCGACAGGTATGGCCTGGACCCCGGTGGGTGGTGATATCCTCTTTGTCGAAAGCGTTTTCATGGCGGGCAAGGGTTCGCTGATGATCACGGGACAACTGGGCGAGGTGATGAAAGAGTCGGCGCAAATTGCACTCACTCTGTTGCGGTCGCGTTTGCCGATGTTTGCACCGAAAATGGATTTTGCGAACAATGATGTTCATGTTCACGTGCCAGCCGGCGCAATTCCGAAGGATGGGCCTTCGGCGGGAGTGACGCTGTTGGCGTCGATGGCCAGTCTCTTTGTCGGGCGACCCGTTGATGCAAAGATGGCCATGACCGGCGAAATCACTCTGCGAGGCGCTGTGATGCCAGTGGGAGGTATCAAAGAAAAAGTGATTGCTGCTCATAGGGCTGGAGTTCTCGAAGTGATTTTGCCCGCTAAGAATCGCAAAGATTTGGACGAAATTCCCGATGAAGTGAAGAAGGATTTGCAATTTCACTTCGTGGATAACGTGAACCAGGTTTTGCGGTTGGCTCTGGGGCTGAAAGTCGATGAAGTCGATCTTCTGAGATTGGGCAAAACACAGCTGATTCCACCGCCGGTCTCTTCAGGAGACTCGAACTGAACTATGGATCGGACCTTCGATGATTCGATGAATTGAGAAATAAAAATTCGCGCCACCGTTCTGTGTCTGCGCGGCGCGAGGTTCCGATTCCTCCTTTTTCAGGCAGAGAGACAGAGTCTTTCTGCCTGTTTTTTTCTCGGGATGTTGATGGGGTGATGGGGCGGATTCGGCGGGCTTTGCGGAAAACCACCACTCGTAACGCAAAAGTTTGAATCGAAAATGAACACAGTGTTTTTCAATGCTGGCTTAAAGCTTGCAAATCTCTCCTTCAAGAATCTTTCAGCAAGGAGAAATCACTATGATCAATGCTCAAGAAATCAAACCAGAAATGCCCGTCGTTTGCTCTGAGAACGGCCAGTTCGCCGTCGTCGATCATCTCGATGGCAAAGACACCATCAAGCTGAAAAAAGACAAAGACGGCCGACACCACTTCATTCCCATGAGCTGGGTCACTTCCGTCGACAACAAAGTTCACATCGACCGACCCGGCGATCAAGCCATGAGAGAATGGCGCTCCGAACATTAGCTATCGCTAGCAAGTCCTTTGATAAACTCAGGGCTTGCTTTCAGCTTCATCCAGCAGCTCAGTGGTGATTCAAAAACTCATCCATCTTCTCCACTCCAAGTTTCTCCGTTGCCGACATCTCACGCTTGCGCATTTTGCGCTCCTGATTGAAGTGCGTTTTCGCCATGCCAAGCACAGTGAGATCCAGTGAGCCTGACTCAATCAGCGCTTCGGACTCTGGGACTTCGGTTAACAGATGCATCGCCGCCACTCTCCGGTAGGCCGCATCGGAGGAGTACCCCAACTCCTGCTCGGCATACTTGTGAATCGTG